>NZ_NKUH01000001.1:0-15735 GCF_009192895.1 Xanthomonas sp. LMG 12460
GCCAGGATGTTGGTCTGGAAGGCAATGCCGTCGATCACCGCGATGATCTCGCCGATCTTGCGCGAGGCCGCTTCCACGCCCTGCATCGCACCGACCGCCGCATCGATCGAAGCACCGCCCTGGCCGGCCACGGTCGCCGCGGCGTCGGCCAGCTGGTTGGCATGGTGCGCATGGGTGGCGTTCTGGCGCACGGTGTCGGTCAGGCGCGCCGCCGCACGGGCGGTGCGCTCCAGCGTGCCGGCCTGTTCGGCGCTGCGCTGCGACAGGTCCTGGTGGCCGCCGGCGATGGCGCCGGCCTCGGCATCGATCGCTGCGGCCGCGTGCTGGATGCCGGCCACGATCGCCGCGAGCTGGTCGGCGCTGGCGTTGGCATCGTCGCGCATGTCGGCGAACACGCCATGGAAGTCTCCATGCATGCGCACGCCGAGGTCGCCGCTGGCGATGGCGCGCAACAGCCCGGACAACTCGCCCAGGTTGCCGTCCACCGTCGCCATCAGTTGGTTGAGGCTCTCGAGCATGATGCGGAAATCGTGCTGGTGCGCGCCGAGATCGGCACGCGCGCTGAAGTCGCCGGCCGCGGCGGCCTCGGCCAGATGCCAGATGTCGCGGCTGAGCGTGCCGAGGTTGGCCTTGATCGCATCCATCGCCTCGGAGATCGCGGCCTGCTCGCCGGGCAGGCGCGGCATGTCCTCGCTGAGATCGCCGATGGCGTAGCGCCGCATCAGCGCCACCATCGACTGCGCGGTGCCCACGTGCAGGTCGACCAGCGCATTGGCGTCGCGCAGCAATTGGCCATAGTCGCCCGGGAAGGCGGCCGCATCGCCGCGGCAGGCGATGGCGCCGTCGGCATGCCGTTGCGCCATCCGCCGCTGCTCGGCCAGCACCGCGCGCAGTTGGGTCTGCATGGTCTGCATGCTGCGCAGCAGCTCGGCGGCCTCGTCGTTGCCCTGTGCCGGCAACACCGCGTCGAGTTGGCCGGCGGCGATCGCCGCGGCCACGCGGGTGCCTTCGCGCAGCGGCCGCACCAGGCTCTGGGTGATGCACCAGCCCAGCCACGCACTGACCGCCAGCAGCAGGCCGCCGCCGAGCAGCAGCAACCAGCGCGCGCGGGCCATGGTAGTCACCGCCTGCGCATAGGAGCCGTCGCTGAGCGTGCGCAGGTGCGCGGCGTTGCGCTGGATCGCCTGCTGCCACTGCGCCAGCAGCGGCTGCAAGGTGTACAGGTGCAAGGTCTGCGCATCCAGGTTCTGGTTGTCGGCGGCCATCGCCAGCACCTGCGACTGGAACGGCTGCACCTGCACATAGGCCTTGTCGATCGCCGCGCGCAGCTGCGCGCCGGTGCGGTCGGCCGGGTCCAGGCGCAGCGCGAACAGCTTGCGCCGTGCCTGCGCGTAGTCGCGCTGGGCCTGGCCGATCGCGCGCACCACCGCCTGCTTCTCGTCGGGGTTGGTCAGGATGACGTCGTTGAGCAGGCCGATCTCCAGCCGCGCCTGCGCCGCGACCATGGCGTTGGACAGGCGGATCTTCTCCATCTTGTCCAGGGCGATGTCGTCGAGCTGCTGGCGCGCCAGCGCCATCGACGCGAGGCTGGCCACGATCAGGGCACCGCAGATCAACAGCAGGGCAGCGAAGGCGAAGGTCAGGCGTGGGCCGACCCGGTAGCGGCGAAGGAGGCGGATCATGGAAGCGCGGCGTCAGGGCGAAAGGTGCGCGCTACGCTGTACGCCGAAGTTTTCCGAACCGCGACGGCACGGCGACAACATGTCGAACTGTGACGCCGCGAAAGGAACAATTGCGGCGGCCTGCGCAGCACCGGCGCCCACTGCGTCGCAATGTGCGTGCGCGATGCCCGGATGCGATGGTCGCGGCGGCGCAGACGCATGGCGACGCGGTCAGCGCCGCGTCTGCGTCAGAGGAAGCCGTGCAGCAACGCGGCCACCGCCGCCGGTTGTTCCATGTGCAGATGGTGGGTGCCGGGCAGCGTGTGCACGCGGCCGTCGCGCAGGCACGCCGCGCGCGTCAGGCGCAGCGACTCGGGCAGGATGTCCTGCGCCGGATCGGCGAACACCACCGCGGTCGGGCACTCGATGCCGGCCAGCAGCGCCTGCATCTGCGGCTCGGTCGGGCGGATCGCGGTGGGCAGGGTCAGCCGGCGGTCGCTGCGCCACACGTAGCCGCCGTCCACCGCGCGCACGCCGCGTTCCACCAGCAGCCGCGCGGCCGGCTCGCTGAGCTGGTTGGCCAGCATCCGCGCCCGCACCGGCGCGGCCAGATCGGGAAAGACGCGCAACGGCGTGGCGGTGGCACGGCGGGTACTGGCGACGCTGTTGCGCAGCCGTTCCACCGCGCCCGCCTCGCTCTCGGCCAGGCCGCCCAGCATCTCGATCGCCACGAACTTCTCGATGCGTTGCGGCGCCGCGGCGGCCAGCAGGCTGGCGATGGCCGCACCCATCGAATGGCCGATCAGCACGAAGCGCTCCCAGCCCAGCGCATCGGCCGCGTCCAGCACCGGGTGCAAGGCGCTGGTCAGCAGGTATTCGGCACCATCGGGCAGGTCGCTGCTGTGGCCATGGCCGGGCAGGTCCAGCATCACCAGGTCCAGCTGCGGCAGATGCCGGCTCAGCGGCACGAAGCTGGCGGCGTTGTCGAGCCAGCCGTGCAAGGCCAGCGCCTTGGGTCCCTCCGGGTCGCCGCTGCGCAGTCCGGCCAGCGCGCCCACCCGCGACGGGCAGGCAAAAGCACGCAAACTCATGCGGCGCGGGCCGCCAGTTGCGCCAGCGCGCGCGCGTGCGCCGGGGCGTCGTTGAGACAGGGGATGTAGCGCACCTGCATGCCGCGTTCGGCGCAGGTCTCGACGAAGCCCATCGCCACTTCTTCCAGGGTTTCCAGGCAGTCGGTGGCGAAGCCGGGACAGAGTACGTCCACCTGCTTGACCCCCTGCCCGGCAAGCTCCCACAGCCGCGGCTCGGCGTACGGGCGCAGCCAGCGCTCGGCGCCGAAGCGCGACTGGTAGCCGAGCTCCCACTGGCCCGCCTCCAGGCCCAGTGCGGTGGCGATCGCCTGCGCGCTGGCTTCGCAGCGCTGCGGGTAGGGATCGCCGTTGTTGGCCACGCGCTGCGGCAGGCCGTGGAAGGAGAAGAACAGCCGCTCGCCGCGGCCATGCTGCGCCCAGTGCGCACGCACGCTGTCGGCCACCGCCGCGACCCAGGCCGGATCGGTCGGGTAGTCCTCGATCAGGTGCACCGGCAGCTGCGGATGGCGCGCCTGCCAGGCCTGCACCACGTCCTCGATCGAGGCGGTGGTGGTGGTCGAATACTGCGGGTACAGCGGCAGCACCACGATCCGGCGCACGCCCGCCTCGCGCAGCGCGTCCAGGGCCGGCGCCAGCGCCGGCGCGCCGTAGCGCATCGCCCAGGCCACGCGGTGCCCGGGCAGCTCGCGCTGCATGCCCTCGGCCAGGCGGCGGGTGTACACCGCCAGCGGCGAGCCGTCCGCCAGCCACACCTGGGCGTACTTCTCCGCCGATTTCGGCGAGCGCCGCGGCAGGATCACCCAGTGCAGCAGTGGCCACCAGAACAGCCGCGGGATCGCGACCACGCGCTTGTCGCCAAGGAACTCGGCCAGGTAACGGGCGACCGCAGGCGCGGTCGGCGCCTCGGGCGTGCCTAGATTCACCACCAGGATGGCGGTCTCGGGTGCGTCGGACATGCGCGCATTGTGGCAGAGCGCGCGCGTTGCGGCGTGTCGATCCGTTCGATCGCGGCGATCGACGGCGCCTGCATGCGGTGCCGGCACCACTCATTGCCGATTCATTGCCCTGTGACTAAGTTCAAGGACTTGCAGTATCTTGCTGCGGACCTATTTCGGAGCCCGCCATGCCCCTCCTGCCGCGCCTCGCCCTGTTGTTGAGCACCCTGTTGTTCGTCGGCCACGCCGTGGCCGGACCGGAAGAGGACGAGCGCGCCCGCAACGCGCTGCGCGTGCTGACCGACATCCAGAAGATTCCCGAGCAGGCCATCCCCGACAAGCTGCTCGACGAGGGCCGCGCCATCGTGGTGATCCCGGACACCCTCAAGGCCGGCCTGGTGATCGGCGGGCGTCGCGGCCACGGCCTGATGTCGGTCAAGCGCCCCGACGGCACCTGGTCCAACCCGGTGTTCGTCAAGCTCACCGGCGGCAGCATCGGCTTCCAGGTCGGCGTGCAGTCCTCCGACGTGGTGCTGGTGTTCCGTAACGACCGCAGCCTGGACAACATCGTCAACGGCAAGTTCACCCTCGGTGCCGATGCCGGCGTCGCCGCCGGCCCGGTCGGGCGCAACGCCGCCGCTGCCACCGACGGCCAGCTCAAGGCCGAGATCTGGTCGTGGTCGCGCGCGCGCGGCCTGTTCGCCGGCGTCGCCCTAGATGGCGCCGCGTTGCAGATCGACGATGCCGCCGACCTCAACGCCTACGGCAGCAACACCACCCCGCGGATGATCTTCGAAGGCCGCACCACCAACCGGCCGTCCAACGACATCGTCGCCTTCCGCGACAAGCTCGAGGAAGCCACCTACGCCGCGCGGCAGAGCCGTGGCACCGACAGCAATGGCAGCCCGGGCGCCGCCCCGGCACCGGCGGCCATGCCGGCGCCGCAGGCCACGCCGGAACCGACCGCCGCGCCCGACGCCGCTGCCAGCACCGTCCCCCTGCAGGGCCAGGCGCAACCGGCGCAGCAGGGCTTCCAGCCGGTGTCCGACGGCGAGATCCGCACCGAGAAGCTCGACGGCGATCGCTGAGCGCGGTTCCCAACGCCACCTGTCCATCCCGTCGTGCCGGCCTGCCTGCACGGCCGGGAGAGGTAACGCGGCGCGGCGCGGTGCGTTATCCTGCGGGTTCCTTACGACTTTTCTGCGAGCGGATCATGGGCAGTCTTAGCATCTGGCACTGGCTGGTGGTGCTGGTGATCGTGCTGCTGGTGTTCGGCACCAAGCGGCTGACGAGCGGCGCCAAGGATCTGGGCAACGCGGTCAAGGAATTCAAGAAAGGCATGCGCGACGACGACAAGCCCGCCGGCCAGCTCGGCGACGAGACGCGCAGCAGCAGCGAGCCGTCCCGCCAGACCCAGGCCGAACGCGACCGCGACGCGCACTGACGGGACCCCGCCGGCGTGTTCGATATCGGATTCAGCGAACTGCTGGTGATCGCGGTGGTGGCCCTGGTGGTGCTCGGTCCCGAGCGCCTGCCCAAGGCGGCGCGCTTCGCCGGATTGTGGGTGCGCCGCGCCCGCGCGCAGTGGGACTCGGTGAAGCAGGAACTGGAACGCGAACTGGAAGCCGAGGAACTCAAGCGCAGCCTGCACGACGTGCAGAGCTCGCTGCGCCAGGCCGAGACCCAGTTTCGCGATGGCAGCGAGGAACTGCAGCGGCAGACCGAGGCGCTGCGCCGCGAGATCGATCCGAACCCGCCGGTGCCGCCTGCCGACAGCGCGCCGTCTACCGTGCCGCCAGCGACAGCCGCCGCAATCGACGCCCCGACTGCGCACGCTCCCGAGACGGACACGCCCCTGCCCACGCACTCTGCCGCGACGGTGCCCGCCGCCGCGCGCGGTGCCGCCGCACCGCATCCGGCGTCCACCGCCACGGCGCACACCGGCCAGCCGCCCTCCATTGATCCGGAGGCGCCGCGATGAACGTGGAAGCCGAGAGCAGCCTGATCGAACACCTGATCGAACTGCGCGCGCGGCTGATGCGCGCGCTGATCGGCCTGGGCGTGGTGGTGGTGGCGCTGCTGCCCTTCTCCAAGCGCCTGTACTCCTGGCTGGCGGAGCCGATGCTGGCGCAGTTGCCGGTGGGCCAGAGCGTCATTGCCACGCACCCGGCCGGCGCGGTCATCGCGCCGCTGAAGCTGGCGTTCTTCCTGGCCCTGTTCGTGTCCGCCCCCTGGCTGCTGTACCAGGCCTGGGCCTTCGTCGCCCCCGGCCTGTACCAGCGCGAGAAGCGCCTGGCGCTGCCGCTGCTGGCCTCGGCAGTGCTGCTGTTCTACCTCGGCTGCGGCTTCGCCTACTTCCTGGTCCTGCCGGCGGTGTTCCACTTCCTGACCACGTTCAAACCGGACGTGATCCAGCTCACCCCCGATGCCGGCGCGTACCTGGACTTCGTGCTGGCGATCTTCTTCGCCTTCGGCGCCAGCTTCGAACTGCCGGTGGCGCTGGTGATCCTGGCCCTGCTCGGCTGGGTGACCCCGCAGCAACTGCGCGAGGGCCGCGGCTACGCAGTCGTCGGCATCTTCGTGCTGGCCGCCGTGCTGACCCCGCCGGACGTGGTCTCGCAACTGATGCTGGCGATCCCGATGTGCCTGCTCTATGAGCTGGGCATCATCGCCGCAGCGGCGGTGACCAAGAAGCCGGGAATCGAGGCACGGGAATAGGGAATCGGAACAGCGGTTCGCTGCATACCCACCATTACCACGCGGCTTGACGGCAATCTGCCGCACACAGCAAAACGGCCCCGAGGGGCCGTTTTGCTGTTGCTGTGGCTCTTACGATTCCCGACTCCCGACTCCCGATTCCCCAATCCCGGCGCTACGCCACAAAGACGTTGGAGGGCGGCGGCGGCACCGCCGGCGCCGCATCGCCGGCGTGCACGAACATCTGCTTCCAGGCCGCGTACACGATCCCGGCCAGGACCGGCATCAGCAGCGCCATCAGCAGCAACTGCGCGACCAGCGCGGCCACGGCGGTGCCGACGAGGAGCTGCAGCACCAGCATCACCACGGTCAGCGCGAAATAGAACGCGAACATGGCCAGGAAGGCGAGGACGAAGAACACCAGCATCGCCGGCAGGTTGTGCAGGCAGGCGCGCAGGCCGTGCCCGATGGCGGCGATACCGTTGCGGCCGTCGAACATCACCTGCGGCGCGAACAGGAACAGGGTCAGCGCCACCGCCACGAACCCGACCGCCACCAGCATCAGCCACAGCAGGATGCGCAGCGCCGGCAGGGTCGCGACCAGTTGCTCCACCTGCAGCGGATCCGGCTGCGCGCCGGACTGGCCCAGCTCGTTGAGCTTGTTCATCACCGTGGTCAGCTGCATCCACCCGTCCGGACCGATCACCACCACCGCCAGCAGCGCCAGCGCCAGCCCGACCACCACCTGCGGCAGCAACGCCACCAGCAGGTTCGGCGTGCGACCGCCGTGCAGGCCCTGCAGCAGGTGCGCCGGCTCGGCGCTGCGGCCCTGGTCGACCTCGCGCACGGCCCACACCAGCCCGCCGAACAGCAATGGCCCGGCCAGCCCCATCAGCAGTTGCGCCAGCATGCCCAGGGTCGGGTTGAGCACGCCCAGGAACAGGGCGATCAGCGCCGCCAGGCCCCAGATCAGTCCGAGCCGGCCCAACGCCCACGGCGCCCGCCGCAGCAGGGACATGCCGGCCAACAGCCATTCCGCGCCGGCCGAGGCCGGCAGCTTGCGAATCTCGATCATTGCCAATCCGAAGTGGGGGACGCCGTACAGCGCGGCGACTGCACAGATTATCGCGGTTTTGCCTGGCCGCTGCTGTGCTGCCCGCGTGCGTGCTGAACGAAGCGCCGCAACAGTTTGCGTGCCAGCGGTGCGGCGCTGACCTCGCGGGCGATGGTACGGGCGCAGCGTCCGGCGCTGCGTAGACAGTCCGCGCGCGCCTGCACGTAGCCGCGCATGTGGTGGGTGGCGAACTCCGGATGGAACTGCAGGCCCCAGGTCGCCTCGCCCCAGCGGAACGCGTGGCACTGGTCCTGCGCCGAGTGCGCCAGCACCGTGGCGCCGGACGGCGCGCGCAGCACCGTCTGCAGATGCGTGGCATGCGCGGGGAAGCGAGGCGGCAGGCCGGCGAACAGCGGATCCTCGGCGGCGGGCGGGTGCAGTTCGATGTCCACCGTGCCCGATTCGCGCCCGGCCGGGTTGTAGGCGACCTCCCCGCCCAGCGCGTGCGCCAGCAGCTGGTGCCCGTAGCAGATGCCCAGCAGCGGCGTGCCGTCCTCGGCGGCTTCGCGCAACCAGGCCGCCGAGCGTTCGCTCCACTCGGCCCGATCGGTGACGAACGCCGCCGAGCCGGTGACGATCACTCCGGCGAAGTCGCCCCGCGCCGGCAAGGCTTCGCCGGCGGCGACGTTCGTCACCACCGTCTCGCGCTCGGCCAGGCCGGCGGCGACGCGGATCCAGTGCGGGAAGCGTCCGTAGCGGCGCATCGTCGCCACCGGCTCACCGGTTTCGAGGATCAGGAAGGGCGCAGCACGGCGACGGACGGGAGAAGCGAACGGCATGGTGGGATTCTAGACGCCGTCGCCGTGGATTGTTCAAGGCCGCGCGGCGGTGGCGGCATAGCCATATAACTGGCGATCATGAGGCGATGTGGGCCTGTCCGGAGACAAGACGCAACGCCGCCGGTTTAGTGCAGCGACAGCGCATGCGCCAGCGCCAGCGACAGGTCGATATCCAGCAGGCGGCCGTCCTCCGTGAACAGCAACAGGTGCCCCGGCTGCTCGCGCGCCTGCAGGGACAACCCGCTCGGTAACGCCAGATCGGCAATGCGATCGCCGTCGGAGAAGCGAACAATGAAGTAACGGCTGGCCTGATCCAGACGAACGCCAGCCAGCATCCCGTGTTCGAGCGCGACGAAGCGCGCATCGACCGTCTCCGATGGCATCGGCGGCAGCACGCACACGCCCCGGGCGTTGCCATTGCGGAATACGAAGGCATTGGCCCCGTCCTCGTTCACCTCCAGACGTGGTTGCTGCATCCCGCCCAGGCGATGTGGCATGACCGGCACATCAGGCTGCAGGACGATGTCATCGCGCCCGCGCAGGCGCCTGTGCGGCAGCATGTACGTCCACTCCTGCAAGGTCTCGGCGGTACGCACCAGGAACACCTCGCAGTCCTCGAAAAAGGCGGCGGCGACGATCGAACCTGGCAGGTCACCGACGTGCCACAGTACCTCCATCAGCCCCTTGCCGACGTCGATGACCAGAATGCGGCCGTCCACCACCACGGTCCAGCCAGTCCCGATGAGGGTAGGCGCGGCGAACTGCAGGGCCAGTGCGCCGAGTTCGATGCTGCTGCGGGTGGTCAGGTCGAGCCGCGCGATCCGCGAGACGCGCTCGCGCGGCGCCAGCGCCAACGCGACCTGCCCGCTGGCCGCGAGCACCAACCGATACGCCGGCACCGCATAGTGCTGAACCACCCGTCCATGGGCATCAAGGACGGCCGCGCCGGCCTCGCCCAGAGCGACCAGATACTGCCGGTCGGGCAGGACTGCGGCGTCGTGGATTCGCTGCACGCCGGCGGCAGGCAGCGCCAGCGCCAGGGGGCTGCGCAGGCGCCAGAAGGGCGTCGGCTGGCCCGCCTGCGCGACGCGCCACGGCGGCATGTCGCTCTTCAGGCAAGGATCGGCCGCCATTTTCAGCAGGCGCTCCAGATCGCTGCGCCCCAGACCGTTGCGGCCGGCGCTGCAATCGGCGGCGACGGCGGGGAGCACGCAGGCGGCCAGACGCCGCAATGCGGCGCTGTTGCCGCCGATCGCCAGCAAGGCATTCGCCAGCGCCGCGCGCGGCTGCGGGTCGGCCGCAGGATCGGCCAACGCCTCGATCCTGTCGGCGTACTGCTGCAGCGTGTCAGGCAACAGGCTGGCGCGCTGCACCAGGGCGCGGGCCGACAAGGCAGCGCCGGCCTGTTCTGCGGCCAGCAACCATTGCAACGCGAGATCGCGTGCCTCGCGCAGCGGCCAGACCACCTCGACCGCTTCCAGCCAGTCGCCGCTCTCGACCAGGGCGTGGCCCCATTCCAGCCGCAACTGCGCCGCCAGCGCCGGATGGGCGCCCTGCAACTGGCTGACTGCGTCGGCGAAGGCGCGGTCGCGCCGGGCAACCTGGGTCGCACGGCGGACATCGCCGCCCAGCATCAGCAGCCGGATGATCAGGGCCGGCGGCATCTCCCAACCCATGGCCAACTCGGCCGCCTGCGCGTGGCGCCCATGCTCGACCAGGTAATCCAACGCCTCCTGGCGCGCATTGAGCAGTTCGGCCAGGACGAACACCGCTTCGTCGATCCGGCCCTTGCGGTTCAGCGCGGCGAACGCCTCCCGGTACATGCGCCGCAGGTGCGTGGTCAGATCTTCGCCCAGGTCCAGGCTGGCGCCCTGCCCGATCCGTCCCGAGAGTTGCAGGCTCTCGCGCCGCTCAGGCGTACCGAACGCCTGCCCCAGCGACTGCCCAGTCGCATCCACGGGCAGGGCATTGCGCAAGGCTTCGTCCAGGTCGCCGCGGTCGAACATCGCCATCATCCGGCGCAGGTAGGCACCATGCCGATACCCGATCAGCTTGCCTACTCGGCTGATTGCGGCCAGCCGTGCGAGGGTATCGCGCCAGGCACTGGGCCGCCGCTGCGCGCGCTGGCGTGCGGGAATACCGCCACTGGCCGCCGCCGGCACCCTGATCCCCGACCCCGGCAGCCAGCGCGCCAACAAGGCGACGACGGCGCCGAGCATGCCTTCGCGCACCGCCGCGATGCCGTCGCGCAGCGCATCTGCCGTACGCGCACCGGCCATCGCCCGCAGGAACGCCTCGCCTTCCGCGCTGCGTGGCGGGATGGCCCGACCCAATACACTGCGCACGTCCTTTCCCTGCAACTGCGCCACGTCCAGCACCGGCGACGCGACGTGGCAATTGAAGGGCTCAAGTACCCGGTAGGCGTCCAACGCGATCGCCTCGGACAGGTCCAGCACCTCGCCCTGGGCGAAGCGCAGCCCCACCACGGCGGCGCCGGCGACCAGGCCGATTTCCATGGCCGGCAACGCGGCCCGTTCCTCGTCCGTCAACGGTGCCGAGTACAACGTCCCGTGCAGGCGGCGCATGGGTACCTCGCCCATCGTTTCGCACTGCAGCGGCTGCGCGCGGGCGAAGCACAGCATGTCGCCGGCCGCGAACCGATAGGCCCGGCAACCAGGGTGCCAGGCGGCCAGCATACGTGCCGTTCGCACCGGCGCCGGCAGCACGTCGGCGGGCCACCACAGCGCGTCCAGCGCCTGCCATCCGCGCCACATCGGGTCGCGTACCGCGGCGGCGGCGGACGCGGCCTGCTTCGCCTCAGTCATCACGGTCGTCCCCGCGCTGTCCCTGCGCCTGCAGCAGTACTTTGCCTCCGCCCTCGCCCAAAACACGCAGTTGCCCAGCCATATCGACCAGAGCAACCCCGCTACCGTCCGGCGCCACCGAGGCGGCGCTGATGTCGTTCGATGCCTGGTACACGATCTCCTGGCCCTGTTCGCCGATCGCGATCACGGTGCGTCGGTCGGGGCGCAGCAGCAACAGCCGGCTGCGCTCTGGACGCTGCGGATCCTGTACCGGACCCAGCAGCTTCGCGCCTGCCGGCAGGCGCAGTTCCAACTCGGAAAAGCCGTCCTGGGGTCCGCCCTGGTACAGGCGGCAGATACCGCCATCGTCGTGCTGACCGGGGTACTCCAGGCACAACGCGCCGCGCCAATGGCCTTCCCGCACCTGTCCGCGGACCAGCAACCGGACCGGACGCGCCGGCACCGCCAACTGGGTCAGCAGTTCGATATTGCCTTCGCGGTGCAGGTAGTTGACACGTAGGCGGTCGTCTTCGCAGCGGGCATACAACAGACGCTGCCCGTCGATCTGCTGCATCGCCAGTACCCGATCGTCCACCTGGACATGCGCGGGCATGTCGCGTCCGGGGCGCGTGCTGGCGTTGGTCCAGGACAGCAGTCGCCCAGCGGCGTCCAGGATCACCACACGCTGCGTCTGCGATTTGCTCGCTCGCAGCCAGGCGCAGTGCAGCCAGGACGCGGCGCCGGGCGCAGCGGCGAACGCATCGGCCGGCGGCCGCGCGACGGGCTGGAACCACGGCATCTTCCAGAAGTACAGCCCGTCGTGCACGGCGGCCACGCCAGCCAGCTCCTTGTTGGCGATCACGCCGCACAGCAACTCGCCGCTGGCCGGCCAGGCGCTGTAGCGCGGCTTGGCCTTCTTGCGCCTGCCCTCCTCGCGGAGCGTGAGCAGCACCGCCTGATGGGTCCCGGCCAGCGGCAGCGCCAGATGCCGGCCATCGATACTGAACAGCGGCGGTTGCCGCAATGACAAGCGGCCGTTCAGGGATTCGGTCGCGACCACGGCCCCGGGCATGGCCAGCGGCGCCGGCGCCAGCAGGAACTCGCCGCGCAGCAGCCGCGAGGCGCGGCCTGCGTCGGGCAGGCCGAGCGTCAGTTGGCGATGCGCCCGTGGCGTCCTGACCGACACCGACAGCCGATCGTCGAAGCCGTGCCGGATTCGGACCTGATGGTCGCCGCGGCCGGGCGCGACGTCGCCGGCGGTCATCCACCAGCACTCGATGGCCGCTTGGCCATGGCCGGCGAGATGGCGCTGCCAGGCGGTGTGCTCGGTCTGCGTCGCCAGCGCGTGAGTCCGCGCCTGCAGCAGCGCGCGCAAGGCCTCCGCGCTCGCCTCCTCATGTACCTCGCCCGGCCGCTGCAGCACGCCCCAGGCGAAGCGCGCGCCGGCCGCTTGCGCGCGCCGCGCCAACAGGATCCACATCGCCACATGCAGCAGGCGCGGCGCGCCGCGTTGCGCCGGGCCAGCGTCGAACAGCGCCAGGACCAGCGCGTCGCTGCGTGGGCGGGCGAGCTTGGGCGCCAGGAACAGGTGTTCGTAGTGCGCGGCGCGGCGCAGGAATTCGTCGGGCAGCAGGTCGGCCACCGCCCATTCGCTCAGGACCAGGCGTTCGTAGGGACCGCGGCGGCGCAGATCGTCGATCCCGTCCGGATCGGCGACACCGCGCTGCATGCGCGCCGCGCCGCGACCGAGCAGCGGATCCAGCCGCAGCAGCCAGTCGCCGACCATCGCCGCGATGTCCGCATCGAACCACGCCAGCCACGCATGCCATGGCTGCAGCGCCGGCGGCAGCGGAAATGCCGCATTCATACGGCCCAGCGCCTGCGGATCTGCTCCAGCACCGCCGCACCGGCCGGCAGCAGCCGCTGCAGCGGCACCAGCACCGACGGCGTGCGCAGCAGCAGCCAGGGCGCCCCCGGATGACGCCGCGCCACGGCCTGGGCTAGCAGATCCAGCGGAATGTCCGGGCACTGCGTCGTCGGCAGCCACAGCCCCGGCGCGGCCGGACGCGGCGCGATGTACTGCCCCTCGTCGATCCACGGCAGCGCCGCCTCCGGACCGGTCACCACCACCAGGTCGGCGGTCGCCGCCACCATCAGCACGTCGGGCTGCGCGCTGCGCGCGACACACGCCAGCAGGCGCTGCGCGCGCTGCCTGCCCACGCCGACCACGCCCTGCGGCGGCGGCGGTGCAGGATCGTCCTGCCACCCCCAGGTCATGCGCTGGCGCCGATCCACTCGATCAGGCGCGCGCGCTCGACGGCCAGCAGTTCCGGCAAGGAGGCAGCGGTGAAGTTGGCATCGATCTCGCGCAACACCGCTTCGGCGCCGGGCGCATCGACCGCACCGGCATCGGCCAGACAACGCTGGGCGGCTTCCAGCAGCCGCGCTACCCGGGACAGCGGCTGCAGTGCCGCCTGTTCCGCGGCGGCACGCAGGGTCGGATTGGCGGCCAGCGCAAGGGTCTCGCGCAGCGCGTCCTGCGCGGCGGCCTGCGATTCCCGCGTCGGCATCACATAGAACAACGGCCACAGGTCCGCTTCGGCCGCGACGCTACGGCCGGCCAGCACCGCCGCGGCCGCCACCAGGCGCTGGGTCTTGACGATGCGGCGGTCGGATAGCGCCAGGCCGGCGGCGCGCAGGGTCCGGATCGCCTGCGCCAGCAGGCGGCGTGCGTCGTCCATCCGCACCTGCCGGACCTGACCGGCAAGAATGTCCAAGTCGGCCAGATGGGCCGCCGGCACTACCGCGCTGCGCTCGACCTGCCAACCGCCGGCCAGCAGCGCTTCCAGTTGGTGGTCCGGCACCGCGTCGACGAACACATGCAGCAGGAAGCGATCGGCGAACGCCGCCAGCGACTCGTCATCCGGCAGCGCATTGGCCGCGCCCACGCAGATGCGCAGCGGGCAGGCCAGATCGGTATGGCCGCGGCGGAAGCGGCGTTCGTTCAACACCCCCAGCAAGGTATTGAGGATGGCCGTGGAGCCCAGAAATACCTCGTCGAGAAACGCGACGTCCGCCTCCGGCAGCATCCCGGCGACGTCGGTTTCGACCACGCCCTCGCGCAACTTGCGCAGATCGACCGGGCCGAACAGTTCCGACGGCTCGGTGAAGCGGCCCAGCAGATACTCGAAGTAGCGACCGCCGAGCGCGGTGGCGACGCGCCGGACCACCGCGCTCTTGGCGGTGCCGGGCGGACCGACGATCAGCAGATGCTCCTCGGCGATCGCCGCCAGCACCATCAGTTCGGCGAGTTGATCGCGCTCGATCAGACCGGTGGTGGCGGAACGGACGGCCTCGCGGACGCGGGCGGCGGCAGATGCGGTGGTGGTGGACATGCAGGCGATCGGCAGGGTGCGCCGTGCGTGGCGGTACACGCCACGGCAAACAGGACGGAGGGTTCGAATGCACTCTAGAACAATCCGATGACGGCGAACACCGCGACCGCCGCACTGCGTGCGATGGCGGCGCGCGTTCCTGGTCCTGGCCCGACGACGACGGGCGGCAATGGCGCGACCGAGGCGGTGCCGCGCATTGCCCTGCGTGGATCGCGCTGACGATCTGGCACGGCACGCGGCCAGGTTCCGATGCACCGGCAGCGGCTTCCCGCCCTCTTCAGCGCCGATCACGCAGGCTATCGCGCTTTCCTCCAGGCAGGTTCGCCATGCGCCGTTCCCTGATTCCCTTGACCCTGGCCGCGCTGCTGCTCGCCTCCACGTCCGCATCGGCTGCGACGGCGCCGGGTGCGGACCGCGCGGCCCCGCCCACGACGCGGGAGGTGCTCAGTTCCGGCGGCATCATGGGCGCGATCCGCGCGGTGGCGCCCGACTACGAACGGGCCACCGGGGTAAAGCTACACATCGAGGCGGCGCCGTCGATGGGCGACACCCCGCAGGCGATCCCCAACCGCCTCGCCCGCCACGAGCCGGCGGACGTGCTGCTGATGGTCGGCGCGGCGCTCGACACGCTGGTGGCCAGCGGCCAGGCGCGGCCCGCCAGCCGCGTGGACCTGGGCGAGTCCTACATCGCCATGGCGGTCAAACAGGGCGCGCCCACGCCGGACATCTCCACGATGGCGGCCTTCCGCAAGACCCTGCTGGACAGCCAGTCGGTGGCCTACTCCGACAGCGCCAGTGGCGTCTACCTGTCGCGCACGCTGTTTCCGCGGATGCGGCTCGGCGCCGGGTTCGCCGCCAAGGCGCAGATGATTCCCGCCGAGCCGGTCGACGCGGTGGTCGCACGCGGTCAGGCGCAGCTCGGTTTCCAGCAACTGAGCGAACTCAAGCCGGTCCCCGGCATCACGATCGTTGGCCTGATTCCCAAGCAGGCGCAGCAGATGACGCTGTACTCCGGCGCCGTCGCCAGCACGCAGCCGCAGGCGGCGCAGGCGCTGCTGGACTACCTGGCGTCCCCGGCTGCCGCCAAGGCGATCGCCGACAACGGCCTCACACCGCTCGCCGGAAAGAAGAAATAGCCGCGGTACGGATCGCGGCGCTGCGTCCGGCATCATCGTCCGGCGCGTGGGCGGCGCGCATCATGGCCTGTCGTGTGGCTTGGCGGGACGCGCCGTGGCCATGTAGATACCGTCTTCCCCCCT
>NZ_NKUH01000010.1:0-10116 GCF_009192895.1 Xanthomonas sp. LMG 12460
GGGAATGGGGAATGGGGAATGGGGAATCGCAGAGCGCAAAGCCTACATGGCTGCGCGATTTACCGCTGTTGCTCCTGCTTTTGCCCATTCCCGATTCCCGTTTCCCCATTCCCGGCCGCGTCCAAGGCCAAATTCAGCGCCAGCACGTTCACCCGCGGCTCCCCCAGCACGCCGAACTGGCGCGGCTGGGTCTGCGCGGCGACCAGGGCGGCGACGCTCTGCGGCGACAGGCCGCGCGCCGCGGCCACGCGCGCCACTTGGATGTGCGCCGCTTCCACGCTGATGTCCGGGTCCATGCCGCTGCCGGACTGGGTGATCAGATCGTCCGGCACCTGCGCCGGGTCGATGCCTTCGCGCGCGGCCACCGCCTGGCGGGTGGCGTCCAGGCGCTTGCGCAGGTCGGGGTTGCTGCGCGCCTGGTTGCTGCCGGCCGCCGACATCGGATCGTACTTGGCGCCGGACGGACGCGGCTGGAAGTAGCCGGCGGCGGCGAACGGCTGCGCCACCAGCGCCGAGCCGACCACGCGGCCGTCGTGGCTGCGCAGGCTGCCGTTGGCCTGCTCGGGGAACAGCGCGCCGGCCAGCACGGTGGCCAGCAACGAGTACAGCGCCGCGGACGCGAGCACCAGCAGCGGCAGCACCAGCACCGCGCGCCAGCGCATCGGTTCGCGAAGGGAAACGGAAGACACGGTCATGGAGGTAATTCCGAAGGAGCGTGAGAATCGGCGCCGGGGTCAACCCAGCGCCACCAGCAGCAGATCGATGGCCTTGATCCCGACGAACGGCAGCAGCACGCCGCCCACGCCGTAGATCAGCATGTTCCGGCGCAGCAGCGAAGTCGCCGAGGACGGGGTGAAGCGCACGCCGCGCAGCGCCAGCGGGATCAGCGCCGGGATCACCAGCGCATTGAAGATCAGCGCGGCGAGCACCGCGTTGGTCGGGCTGGACAGGCGCATCACGTTCAGCGCGGCCATCTGCGGGATCGAGGCGGCGAACAGCGCCGGCAGGATCGCGAAGTACTTGGACACGTCGTTGGCCAGCGAGAAGGTGGTCAGCGCGCCGCGGGTGATCAACTGCTGCTTGCCCACTTCCACCACCGCCAGCAGCTTGGCCGGATCCGAATCCAGATCGACCATGTTGCCGGCCTCCTTGGCCGCCTGGGTGCCGGAGTTCATCGCCAGGCCGACGTCGGCCTGGGCCAGCGCCGGCGCGTCGTTGGTGCCGTCGCCGACCATCGCCACCAGGCGTCCGCCGGCCTGCTCCTGGCGGATGCGCGCCAGCTTGTCCTCGGGCGTGGCCTCGGCGATGTAGTCGTCGACGCCGGCCTCGGCGGCGATGGCCGCGGCGGTCAGCGGGTTGTCGCCGGTGATCATCACCGTCTTGACGCCCATCGCGCGCAGCCGCGCGAACTTCTCGCGCACGCCGTGCTTGACCACGTCCGACAGCTCGACCACGCCCAGTACGTGCCGGCCCTCGGCCACCACCAGCGGCGTGGCGCCGCTGCGCGCGACCTGCTCGACGCGACTCTTCAGTTCCGCCGGCACCTGCCCGCCCAGCGCGGTGACGTGGCGGATCAACGCATCGGCGGCGCCCTTGCGGATCGACCGCGGCGGCTGCATGCCGTTGGCCGGCAGGTCGACGCCGGACATGCGGGTCTGCGCGGTGAAAGCGACGAACTCGGCGCCGGCCGGATCGGCCGGCGGCAGGCCCTGCTCGCGCGCCAGGCGCACGATCGACTTGCCTTCCGGGGTCGGGTCGGCCAGCGACGACAGCATCGCCGCCTCGCGCAGCTGCGCCACGTCCACGCCGCTCAGCGCATGGAACACGGTGGCCTGGCGATCGCCGTGGGTAATGGTGCCGGTCTTGTCCAGCAGCAGCACATCGACGTCGCCGGCCACTTCCACCGCCTTGCCAGACTTGGCCAACACGTTGGCCGACAGCGCGCGGTTCATGCCGGCGATGCCGATCGCCGGCAGCAACCCGCCGATGGTGGTCGGGATCAGGCACACCAGCAGCGCGATCAGCAGCAGCGGATCCACGTGCACGCCGACGAAGCCGGCGATCGCCGGCAGCGAGGCGACCACGATCAGGAAGGTCAGGGTCATCGCCGCCAGCAGCATGGTCAGCGCGATCTCGTTCGGCGTCTTCTGCCGGTTGGCGCCTTCCACCAGCGCGATCATCCGGTCCAGGAAGCTGTGGCCCGGCTCGGCGGTGACCTTCACCAGGATCTCGTCGGACAGCACCTTGGTGCCGCCGATGACGCCGGAGCGGTCGGTCCCGGCCTCGCGCAGCACCGGTGCGGATTCGCCGGTGACCGCAGCCTCGTTGATCGTGGCCAGGCCGTGCACGATCTCGCCATCGGCCGGGATAAGCTCGCCGGCCGACACCACCACCAAGTCGCCCGGGCGCAGTTCGGCGGCAGGTACGCTGGTCTCGCCGTCCAGCCGCACACTGGCGACCCGGCGCGCCACCAGGTCCTTGCGTGCGCGCCGCAGCGACGCAGCCTGGCCGCGGCCGCGGGCCTCGGCCACCGCCTCGGCGAAGTTGCCGAACAGCACGGTGACCAGCAGGATCGCGGTCACCGCCCAGCCGAAGCCGGCCGGGCCCTGGCCGGACACGGTGATCAGCGCCGACAGCAGCGTGCCGGCGAACACCACGGCCATCACCGGGCTGCCCAGCAGGTGCCGCGGCGACAGCTTCAGCACGCTGTCGCGCAAGGCCGCGCGCAGCGCCGCGGCATCGAACAGCCCAGGCCGGCGCGCCGGCGAAGAAGCCACGGATGTAGAAGGAAGCGGGGTGCTCATCGTCGTCGTCTCAGTGCGCGGCCAGGGTCAGGTGATCGGCGATCGGTCCCAACACCAAAGCCGGCGTGAATTGCAGAACGGTCAGGATCGCGATGACCGCGATCAGGGTCAGCGCGAAGGTCGGGGTTTCCACCTGCAGGCTGCCGCCGGTTTCCGGCGCCACCCGCTTGCGCGCCAGTTGCGCAGCCACGATCAGCGGCACGATCAGCGCCGGATAGCGGCCCAGCAGCAGCACCACGGTGCAGCTCAGGTTCCACCATGGAATGCCGTCGCCCAGCCCCTCGAAACCGGAGCCGTTGTTGGCGAACGCCGAGGTGTACTCGTAGAACACCTGGCTGATGCCGTGGAAGCCGGGATTGGAAGTCGCCGAGATCGAGGCCGGCAGGGCAAGGGTGATCGCGGTGAAGCCGAGCAGCACCAGCGGCTGCAACAGGATCAGCAGCGCCAGCAGGCGCACTTCCGGCGCCTCGATCTTGCGCCCGAACAGTTCCGGGGTGCGCCCGGTCATCAGGCCGGCCAGGAACACGCTCAGCAGCAGGTACACCAGGAACTGCTGCAGGCCGCAACCGATGCCGCCCCAGATCGCGTTGATCAGCATGTTGACCATCGCCACGCCACCGGTCAGCGGCGCCAGCGAATCGTGCATGGCGTTGACCGAGCCGTTGGAGGTCTGCGTGGTCAGCGACGACCAGGCCGCCGAGGCATCGACGCCGAAGCGCACCTCCTTGCCTTCCATCAGCGCGGCACTGCCGGGCGCGTGGCCTTCGGCCCACAGCGACACCGCGGTGGACGCCAGCGACATCACCAGCATGCTGCCGAACACCAGCGCGGTGAACTTGCGGCGCCCGGTGAACGGGCCGACCATGAACGCCACCGCCACCGGGATCAGCACGATGCCCAACATCTCCAGCAGGTTGGAGAACGGCGTGGGATTTTCCAGCGCCATCGCGCTGTTGGGGCCGTACCAGCCGCCGCCGTTGGTGCCGAGCTGCTTGATCGCCACCATCGCCGCGACCGGGCCGAGCGGGATCTTCTGCGTCTGCTGGCCGGCGCTGGCGTCCAGCGGCGTGGCGACCGGACCGGCCGCCAGCGTCGAAGGCACACCCTGCTGGGTCAGCAGCAGCGTCCACAGCAGGCACAGCGGCAGCAGGAAGCGCAGGGTGGGACGGATCACGTCGGCCCAGTAGTTGCCGAGATCGACCTCCTGCGCCGTCTCGCCGCCACTCGCGGCCGCCTTGCGCGCCGCATCCTGGCCACGCCCACCGAACAGGCCGCGCAGCGTCGCCGCGACCAGCGCCAGGCCCATCATCGGGGTGATGAACTGCAGGCCGACCACGCCCACCGCCTGCGACAGGTACGACAGCTGCGCCTGGCCCGAGTAGTGCTGCTGATTGGTGTTGGTCAGAAACGAGACCATGGTGTGCAAGGCCACGTCCCAGCGCATGTTGGGCACCGCATCCGGATTGAACGGCAGCCAGGCCTGGGTCACGAACAGCACGAACACCAGCGCGCCCAGCACCAGGTTGCTGGCCAGGAACGCGCCGGCATAGGTGCGCCAGTGCATACCGCGCGCCGGATCGGTGCCGAGCAGGCGGTACAGCGGGCGTTCGATCCAGCCGAACAGCGCGTCGCCGCGCATCGGCGCCCCGCGCATCACCTTGGCCAGGTACAGGCCCAGCGGCCATCCCAGCAGCAGCGCGAGCGCATAGACAAGCAATGTATCGATCATGGAAGTGGCACTCGGCTCAGAAATCTTCGGGGCGCAGGATCACGTACAGCAGGTAACCGGCCGCGACGATCACCGCCACGCCGCAAACGAACGAAAGCCAACCGCTCATGGTCTCAACTCCGAAACAAAGGGACGGCCCGCCGCAGGGCAGGCCGCAATCGTGTGGGAACACCGCCGGACGCGGCATGCGCACGGAGGCAGAAGGGAAGCGCAACATGGCCACGCACGCCGGGTCGGACAGGCCTTCTGGCCCAGGCCGGCATTATCGAAGCCGCCGCCATAAACTCTCCGTGGCGAAGGCGCGCGGCACGCATAAATTCTTCGTAAAACCGCGCGACGCAGGCGCGTGCGCCACGTCTGCCGGCGCCGCGCCGCCGCCTGCACGGCAGCGCGCGACGACCTCAGTAATGCAGGATCGCGTCGATCAGCGCCGTCGCCTGATGGTTGCGGCGCCCGCCGTCGTAGGCGGGGAAATCGTAGGCATGCTCGTAGCGCAGCTCCGGGCGGATCTCCAGGTCCTGCGACACCCAGTGGGTGAGGCCGATGGTGTGGCTGGAGTAGCGCGTGGCGAAACCGGTGCGCTGGCCGTCGTGGTCGTTCACGAACTCATTGCGGATCGCCAGCATGTCCGACGCGCCGAGCTGGATGTTGACGTAGTTGACGATGGCGTCGGCAGTGCTGCGCCCCAGCGGGAAGTCCGGCGCCTCGCCCAGCGCATAGCCCGGGCGCCCGGTCGGCGCGTGCGACTGCGACGGATCGGTGGCCAGCGCCTGGTCGCGCACGTAGATGTGGTAGGCCTCGGTGAGCATGTGCACCTTCGGCGAGAAGCGGTGGCCCCAGGTGAGCACGAACTCCTGCAGGTTGTTGTAGGTCTGCGCGGCGTTGTTGTACGACTCCACGCACGGATACAGCATGTCGTCGTTGCTCTTGGAGACCCAGCGCAGGCAGGCCTGCGCGCTCAGGCGGCTGGTCGCGTCCCAGATCGCCGAATCGTCGCCGCCGTGCACGCCGAGCTGCAGCGTCCACTGATCGTTGAGCTTGGTGGTGGTGAGGATGCCCATGTTGGTATAGGCATCGACCGTGTACAGGATCGAATGGGTCAACAGGTAGTTGTTCGGCGAGAACTGCGCCTCGATGTCCGGCAGCGACAGGTAGCGGCCGACCGTGACCAGCATGCCCTGCGCCACCGACGGCAGGTACACGTCCACGTGCGCGATCATCGGATCGTTGCCGTAGATCTTGCCGTTGAGCGCGCTATTGGACTGCGGATGATGCAGCAACTGGTCGCTGGTGACGCCCTTCATCGTGGTGTAGTGGTAGTCGTAGCCGTACAGATCGTCGAAGTGGAAGCCCCAATCGACATGATCGGTCTGCACCGTATCCGGCACGCGCTGCAGGCGGATCAGCGCCTGGTTGAACTCGCCGCGGTTGGGCCGCGTGGAGTAGGACAGCGGGTAGTTGCTGCGCGAGGACGTGCTGGCGTTGAGCGAGGGATTGATCCAGCCGTACAGCTCGATGCGATTGCGCTGCATCCACTGCCCCACGCGCGTGCACGCCAGCGCCTTCTCCACCGGGTACTGTGCGTTCTCGTTGGGCACGCCGACCGGGTAGTCGACCGCGCCGAGCTGCCATTCGGCCGACGGAAACGGCGGCGAGGAGAACGGCGCCGCCAGGCCGCGGCGCGCCGGCGTCGGCGCATCGGGATCGGCCGGCTGCGCATCCTCGCGATAAGCCGAGGCCAGGCGCGAGAAGAAGCCATTGGAACAATCTGCGCTGCGTGCCAGCGGCACGGGGGCGGGCTCCGACGCCGGCATCGCCTCCGACACGGGCGCAGCCAGACCCACGGCGGCGGCATCGCCGGCGCACAGCACGGCCAGGGACAGGAACAGGGGATGGAGCTTCATGGACATCGCGACGTCGGCTCGCAACGAGCCGTCCTTCGTTGGGTAGAGGGGGCAACGACGGCGCGCCGCCTCACGCGCACGCACCATCGCAGGCGATGCGCCGGGTGGCGCATCGCGGGGAGTGAGTTGGAATGCAGCGCCGCGGTGGCGGCGTTATGTCGTCAACGCGCGTGCAGTGAACGCGCGCGGCCGTGTGGCGGCGGATGTTGCAGCGCGCTGCGGCAGCCATCGTGGCGTCGCGGCGCAGGTGGCATGGCCGCCACGCGGACGCGGACGGCACGCCGTTGCGTCTGCGGCACGCGGCGCCTGCAGGCGATCGGTGCGGCCTGCGACACGCTCAAGATTGCAGCCATCGATTCCACGCAAGCATCCCCGTCGTCAGCGCGGAAAGTATAGGAATCGCCGAATATCTTCGTTGCAAAGCGCAGGCGGGTTCGAATAAAAGCTACGTAAATTCGTGTGCTGTGCTGGCGTGGTGTGCGCGCTGCTGTGGCGATGCGCGATGCCGTACCCTCATCCGCCCCTGCGGGGCACCTTCTCCCGGTGGGAGAAGGGAGAGGCCAAAGCCCCTCTCCCGCCGGGAGAGGGGTTGGGGTGAGGGTCCGACGCGCGAAGCGCTGCGCTGATCAAGCTGTACACGGTTACGCCCTACCCTCATCCACCCCTGCGGGGCACCTTCTCCCGGGGGGAGAAGGGAGAAGCCCAAAGCCCCTCTCCCGCCGGGAGAGGGGTTGGGGTGAGGGTCCGGCGCGCGAAGCGCTGCGCTGATCCGGCTACACGAGGCTGCGCCCGTACCCTCATCCGCCCCTGCGGGGCACCTTCTCCCAAGGGGAGAAGGGAAGCGCCGACTATCTCAGTGCAATGGCACACTCAAGAACGACGGCGTCGCCGCTGGCGAGCTGAAGCTCACGGTGCCGCCGAAACGGCTGGCCGAGGCGTAGCGCGGATCGGTGGTGTCCACCACCAGCACCAGGCGGCGGCCGGCCGGGATCTCGACTGCGGTCGCCTGCAGCGCCAGGTCGAGCGTCACCGGTGTGCCCGGGGTCGCGTTGCGCAGGGTGTACGGCACATGGCTCAGCAACTGCGCCGACCCCGTGCCGTCCGTGCTGTACAGATAAGCGAACAACGACACGTTGGACTGGCTCGGGGTCACCGTCAGCCGCAGCGAGGGCGCGCCGGCCAGGCGCTTGTCGCTGGACAGCACCGGGCCGCTCCACACTGCGGCACCCACCCGACTGACCAGCGGAATCGAGGTGGTTACCGGCTGGCCGAGGCCCTGCAACAGACCACTGACCATCACCACGCCGGAATCGGCCAGCGTCGGCACGTCGGTGGCGATGCGGTAGTTCCAGCCGCTGCTGTTGCCGCTGGTCAGCGACCCGGTCGGCAACAACAGGCCGCTGGGGCCGGTCAGGCCATAGCGGGTGGCGCCGGCCTGTACGCTGTTCCAGTCGGCATAACTGAGCCAGGTGCCGCCGAGGGTCGACAGTTGCACCGGCGCTTCACGGTCCACGCCGTTGTCGCGGCCTTTCAGGTAGCGATCGAACCAGCGCGTGGCCTCGGTATACACCTGGTTCGGCAGGCCCAGCGCGCCCGGCAGTTCGGCAGTGGCGTGGTCGCCCTGGCTGAACATCAGGTGCTTGGGCACGCTGAGCCGGTTGTAGAGGTTGATGTACTGGTTCGGCGGGAACAGGCCGTCGTTGAACGCATTGGCCAGCAGCACCGCCGGGCCGTTGCGGTTGAGCGCCTGCACCTCGTTGATCACTCCGCGTTCGGCCGCCTTGGGCAGGAAGCCCTGCACCGCGCCGTCGTAGTCGCCCACCGCCACGTGCGCGGTGATCCGCGCCAGGTCCGGACCGGGCCGGCCGGTGGCGACCCCGGCGGCGACCAGCAGGCCCACACCCTGTTGGCTCACGGTGCTGTTGGCGTACAGCGAGGCCTGCAGGTCGGCCCAGCCGCTGAGCGCGGCCACCGCCTTGATGCGCGGGTCGCGCGCGGCGGCGAGCAGGCTGGTGCCGGCGCCGTAGGAGATGCCCGAGACGCCGATCGCCTTTGCGTCGGCCGGGGTGTTGGCCAGCGCCCAGTCGATCACTGCGCTGACGTCCTCCACCGTCGGCGCCCCGGCGATGTCGATCAGCCCCTGCGAATCCCAGAAGCCGCGCGAGGTGTAGCTGACCACCACGTAGCCGTCGTTGGCCAGTTCGCTGGCGCGGCCCACGTATTCCAGGTTGGGCAACGACCAGCTGGCCGGCATCACCACCAGCGGGAACGGCCCCGGCCCCTGCCCTTGCGGCACAAGGACGAGCGCGCCGAGCTTGGTGCCGTCGAAACTGGGAATGCTCTGGTACTGCTTGGTGAAGCCGGCCGCGGCCGCGGCGGCGGAGAACACCAGCAACATCGCGCCGAGGGCGATGCGACGTGACACGGACATGCGCATGGACTGCCTCCCAAGCGGCGCCGGACCGGAATGGCCGGCTGCCGGAACGGTACTGCCAGAACGGTGACAAGCGCTCGACACGAGGCCGGGCAGGCGGACCGTACCACCGGGTACGGGCGATATTCACGCCGCAGTGCGGCACAGTATGGAAGGACCTTGGCGGGCGGCCCAAACGTGCTGGCGCCGCGGCCGGTGGCCGGCACACGCTCAGGCCACGCGGCTCAGCTCAAAAAGTGCTGGTAGCCGCTGCGCGGCGGCTGCCACCGCTGGCCGTCGGCATCGCGCACCGCGATGCCATTGCCGGCGACGATGCGCCCGATCGGCGTCGCCGTGACCCCGACCGCCTGCAGCGCCTGCCCGATCGCCGCGCGCTGCGCCGGGTCGGCGGTGAAGCACAGTTCGTAGTCGTCGCCACCGCCCAGCTGCCAGGCGTGCACCTGCGCAGGGTCCGCGTCGGCCGGGGCGGCGACCGCCGGCAGCGCGGCCAGCTCCAGTTCGGCGCCGACGCCGCTGCGCGCGCAGATGTGCTCCAGGTCGGCCAGCAGACCGTCGGAGACGTCCACGCAGGCCCGCGCCAGGCCACGCAGGCGCAGGCCCACCTGCACCCGCGGCGTCGGCCGCAGCAGGCGTTGGCGCAGGCGTTCGTGCACGGGATCGGCGGCGGGCGCGGTCACGTCGAGGCGCCCGGCCTGCCACAGCGCCAGCGCCGCGGCCGCCTCGCCCGGCTGGCCGGTCACCCAGACCTCGTCGCCCGGCTGCGCGGCATCGCGGCGCAGCGCCATCGTCGCCGGCACGCTGCCGATTGCCGTGACCGACAAGGCCAGCGGCCCGCGCGTGGTGTCGCCGCCGGCCAGGCCGATGCCGTGCGCATCGGCCAGGGCGAAGAAGCCCTCGGCGAACGCATCGACCCAGGCCATGTCGACCTGCGGCAGCGACAGCGACAAGGTGCACCAGCGTGGCTGCGCCCCCATCGCCGCCAGGTCGGACAGATTCACCGCCAGCGTCTTCCAGCCGATGTCGGCGGCCGCGGTTTCGACCGGGAAATGCACCCCGGCGTTGAGCGTATCGGTGGTGATCGCCAGCAACTCCCCCGGCGGCGGCAGCAGCAAGGCCGCATCGTCACCGATGCCCAGCGGCAGGTCGTCCCGCGCCCGGCTGCGCGCACGCAGGCGCTCGATCAGATCGAATTCGGGCATGGGGGGCTGGGAATCGGGAATGGGGAGTCGGGAATGGGGAAAAGAA
>NZ_NKUH01000100.1:0-35845 GCF_009192895.1 Xanthomonas sp. LMG 12460
TCGCTATTCGCGAATAGCGAATACTGGCGATGGAACTGAAACCTCAAGAGTTGCTGGTGGTGCTGAAGGTCTGCGCCCATCCCGCGCGCAAGTTCACCTTCGCTGCGCTTGCGCAGGAGCTGGCCATGAGCGCGGCGGAGGTCCACGCCAGCGTCAAGCGCGCCACCGTGGCAGGCCTGGCGATCACCCGTGGCAGGGGCGACTGGTCGCCGGTCCGCCCGGCGTTGCAGGAATTTCTGGTGCATGGTGTCCGCTACGCTTTCCCGGCCGAGATCGGCCCGGTCAGGCGCGGCGTGGCCACCGCGCATGCCGCCGAGCCGCTCGCCAGCCTGCTGCACAGCGAAAGCGACACCCCGGTGTGGGCGCATCCGCAAGGCAATGCACGCGGTCCATCGGTGTCGCCGATCTACCGCACCGCACCGCAGGCGGCGCTGGCCGACGCCGGCCTGTATCGCCTGCTCGCGCTGCTGGATGCCCTGCGCATGGGGCGTGCGCGCGAGCGCGCACTGGCCGCGCAACTGCTCGGCGATGCCTTGACGCCGCACGATGCAGCGGCCTGACCCCAATCTGCCGCATCTGCAGGCGGTGGCCCTGGCCCTTGGGGAGCTGCGCGAGCAGGTCGTCTTCGTGGGTGGCTCCACCGCAGGCTTGCTGTTGACCGATCCCCTGGCCGAAGGCGTGCGCGTCACGCTGGATGTCGATGCCATCGTGCAGGCCGACAGCCTGACGCAGTTCTACCGGGTGGAAGCCCAGCTCGAACAGCGCGGTTTCGTCCGCGATGCCGCCAGTGGCGTGATCTGCCGCTGGCGGCATGCCGCCTCGGGCGTTGTATTCGACCTGATGCCCACCGATGCCTCGATCCTGGGTTTCAGCAACCGCTGGTACGGCGAAGCGATCGCGACATCGCAGCACGTGGTGCTGGCCAACGGGCTGCGCATTCGTTTGATCGCCGCTCCGACCTTTGTTGCGACCAAGCTCGACGCCTTCCTCAGCCGTGGCAAGGGGATTTCCTTTCCAGCCACGACCTGGAAGACGTCCTCAACATCGTCGATGGGCGCCCGGAACTACCTGAGGAACTGGCCGCCGCAGCGCATCCGCTGCGGCAGGACGTGGCTGCCATCGTCGCTGGCCTGCTGGCCCATCCCGATTTCATCAACTGCCTGCCTGGGCTCGTCAGCGACGCCGACCGCACACGCGTCGTCGTCGAGCGTCTGCACAGCATCGTGCGGGCGGGCGCGCGCGATCAAGAGAACATGCCGTGACCTCCAACGAACAGAACATTCAACGTTTCCTCGCTGCTTTGGCGTCCCTGGGAGGTCAGGCGGGCAACCAGCGCCTGTGCGAGGCGTTGGGCTGGCAGGACAGTACCTACCAACGCATCAAGCAACACCTCGTCGATGATGGGCGCATCCGTGTCGGCCGCGGGCGGGGCGGATCGGTGGCACTGGTGGCAGTCGCATCAGCGCCAGCGGCGCCCAAAGGCAAGTCCGTCGCAACACCCCCTGTAGCGAAGCCGGTAGGTGCGCCCATCAAGCACGAACCCGCAGTCGAACTCGATTACGCCGACAAACTGTGGAAAGCCGCCGACAAGCTGCGCGGCAACATGGAACCCAGCGACTACAAGCACGTCGCCCTGGGTTTGATCTTCCTCAAGTACATCTCCGATGCCTTCGAGGCGCGCCACGCAGCGCTAACGCAAGAAGACCCGCAAGCCGCCGAAGACAAGGACGAGTACCTCGCTGACAACATCTTCTGGGTGCCCAAGGAAGCCCGTTGGTCGCACCTGCAGGCCAACGCCAAGCAGAGCAGCATCGGCACCCTGATCGACGACGCCATGCGCGCCATCGAGAAGGACAACGAATCGCTCAAAGGCGTGCTGCCCAAGGACTACGCCCGCCCGGCACTGAACAAGGTGATGCTCGGCGAGCTGATCGACCTCATCTCCGGCATCGCCCTCAACGAAAGAGGGGACAAATCCAAAGACGTGCTCGGCCGCGTCTACGAATACTTCCTCGGCCAGTTCGCCGGTGCCGAAGGCAAGCGCGGCGGCGAGTTCTACACCCCGCGCAGCGTGGTACGCACCCTGGTGGAAATGCTCGAACCCTACAAAGGACGCATCTACGATCCCTGCTGCGGCAGCGGCGGCATGTTCGTGCAGAGCGAAAAGTTCGTCGATGAACACGGCGGGCGCATCGGCGACATCGCCATCTACGGCCAGGAAAGCAACTACACCACTTGGCGCCTGTGCAAGATGAACCTGGCCGTGCGCGGCATCGACAGCGACATCCGCTGGAACAACGAAGGCAGCTTCCACAAGGACGAACTGCGCGACCTCAAGGCCGACTTCATCCTCGCCAACCCACCGTTCAACATCTCCGATTGGGGCGGCGAGCGCCTGCGCGACGACGTGCGCTGGGCCTACGGCACGCCGCCCGCCGGCAATGCCAACTACGCCTGGCTGCAGCACATCCTCCACCATCTCGCCCCCCACGGCTTTGCAGGCGTGGTGCTGGCCAACGGCTCGATGAGCAGCCAGCAGAGCCGCGAAGGCGAGATTCGCCAGGCCATGATCGAAGCCGGCGTGATCGACTGCATGGTCGCCCTGCCGGGGCAACTGTTCTACTCCACGCAGATCCCCGCCTGCCTGTGGATCCTGGCCAAGGACCGCAGCAACGGCCTGGTGAAGAACAGCAAACTGCGTGACCGCCGTGGCGAAATCCTGTTTATCGACGCACGCAGCATGGGCGCCCTGGTCGACCGTACCCGCCGTGAACTGCACGACGACGACATCGCCAAAATCGCCGCCACCTACCACGCCTGGCGTGGCGAAGCGGAGGTCGGCCCCTACGCCGACATTCCCGGCTTCTGCAAGGCCGCCTCGCTCGACGACGTGCGCAAGCATGGTCACGTCCTCACCCCGGGGCGCTATGTCGGCGCCGCCGCGCAGGAGGAAGACGACGAACCCTTCGCGCAGAAGATGCAGCGCCTGGCCGCGCAATGGCGCGAACAACAGGCCCAGGCCGCCAAGCTCGATGCGGCCATCGAACACAACCTCAAAGCCCTCGGATTCTGAGCGGAGGCCCGGCATGGCAGACGAAACCCTCGACCTGACCCCATTGCAGCGCGCCATCGAACGCCTGGACGAAGGCTGGACGCGCTACCAGCAGGACATCAGCGACACACAGATCCGCGATGGTCTGATCCAGCGCTTCGCGTTCACCTACGAAATCAGCCACAAGATGCTCAAGCGCCATCTCGAAGCCAGCTCGGCCAACTCCGCCGAGCTGGACGGCATCGGCTTTCAGGACTTGATCCGCAGCGGCAACGAACGTGGCCTGCTGCTCAGCGACTGGCCACACTGGCGGCGCTTTCGCGATATGCGCGCCAAGACCAGCCACACCTACGATGAAGCCATCGCCCTGGAAGTGGTGGCCAGTATTCCCGACTTCCAGCGCGAAGCGGCCCACCTCCTCGAACAGTTGCAGGATGCCCAGGCGTGAGCGAACCCCAGATCGACATTCGCCCCGACCACTGGGCCATCGTCCGCGACATTCTCCAGCGCCATGTGCCGCAGTATGCCGTGTGGGCCTTCGGCTCCCGCGCCAAGTGGACGGCCAAGGAATTTTCCGACCTGGATCTGGCCATCATCACCGACAGCCCGCTGCCGCTGGCCACCAGCGCCGCTCTGGCCGAGGACTTTTCCGAATCGGACTTGCCGTGGAAGGTGGATATCGTCGATTGGGCAGAAACCAGTGAGACGTTTAGGAAGATCATCGAGAGGGATCGGATTGTGTTGCAGGAGGTAGAGAAAAATGGAGCCGCTGGGAAGGAGTGGCGAGAGGTTTTACTGGGCGAGGTCGCAAATCTGATGACCGGCTATCCATTCAAAAGCCAGCATTATACTGACAGTCCGACCGCGCCAAGGTTGATTGGCGGGGATAATATCGCGCAAGGAAGGCTGCGCTGGGATAATACTCGTCGCTGGCCAAGTGAAATGGCGAATGGACTGGATGATTACTGGCTTAAATTAGGTGATATTGTTTTGGCGATGGATAGGCCATGGATTGAAGCTGGTCTGAAGTATGCGACTGTTGGTTCGGAAGATATTCCTTTGCTTCTTGTTCAGCGAACCGCAAGGCTGCGAGGGAGTGCTGGTCTGGACACAGGTTTTTTGCGCTATATTATTGCTGGCAAAGAATTCACTCAATATATTTTGAGTGTGCAAACGGGTACTGTTGTTCCTCATATAAGTCCAGATCAAATACGTGCATTTAGATTTTTGCTTCCGCCATTAGGGCTTCAAAAAGCTATAGCTAATGCGCTGAGTACGCTTGACGACAGAATCGAACTCAACCGGCGTATGAAAGAAACGCTGGAGTCCATGGCCGGTAGCCTATTCAAATCTTGGTTTGTCGATTTCGATGGGGTGGCAACGGAAAATCTGCAGGAGTCAGAGCTGGGCTCGATTCCGCAGGGATGGCAAGTCGCTTCGCTTGACTCGATTGCTGACTATCTCAATGGCTTGGCACTGCAGAGATTCCCACCTGAGAGCGAATCCGAGTTTCTGCCCGTTATCAAGATTGCACAACTACGTGCCGGCAATACAAATAATGCAGACAAGGCAAGCTCACAGCTAAAGTCTGAGTATATTGTCGAAGATGGTGACGTATTATTTTCTTGGTCAGGTTCTCTAGAGGTGGAGGTCTGGACGGGAGGGCGTGGGGCGTTGAACCAACATTTATTCAAAGTGACTTCTGGCAAAGTGCCTAAGTGGTTCTACTATTTTGCAACGCGTCAATACTTGGCGGACTTCCGAGCTATTGCAGCTAGTAAAGCCACTACGATGGGGCATATTCAGCGCAAGCACCTTACAGACGCTAAAATCGCTGTTCCATCGCCTGAAGCGATGGAGAGTTTCGATTGCACAATTGCTCCTCTATTCGAGCAAATGATAAAGACCTCCTTACAGTCCAAGGCTCTCGCCCAGCTACGCGACACCCTGCTACCCAAACTGATGTCCGGTGAAGTGCGTATCAAGGACGCCGAACGCCTGGCGGAGACTGCCTGATGGCGTTTCTATCCGAAGCCGCAATCGAACAGGGGCTGATCGAACAGCTCGCGGCGCTTGGCTGGTCCACCACAAGCGATGAGCAGATCGGCCCCGACGGCAAGACGCCGGAGCGCGACAGCCATGATCAGGTCATCCTGCACAAGCGCCTGGAAAGCGCCGTGGCGCGTCTCAATCCGCACTTGCCGGACCAGCCGCGCCTGGAAGCCGTGCGCAAGCTGACCCAGCACGAGCTGCCCAGCCTGCTGGAAGAAAACCGCCGTATTCATCACCTGCTGATCGAGGGAGTCGACGTCGAATATTTTGCCGCCGACGGCCAGCTCAGCGCCGGCAAGGCGCGCGTGCTGGATTTCGACAACCCCACCAACAACGATTGGTTGGCGGTGCGCCAGTTTGCGGTGATCGGCGGCGCGCGCCAGCGCCGGCCGGATGTGGTGTTGTTCGTCAACGGCCTGCCGCTGGCGGTGATCGAGCTGAAGGCGCCCGGCAGTGCCGGGGCGAACCTAGTCGGCGCGTTCAACCAGTTGCAGACCTACAAGCAGCAGATCGCCGCGCTGTTTCGCAGCAATGCCGTCCTGGTCACTTCCGATGGCATCGCCGCACGCATCGGTTCGCTGTCCGCCGATCTGGAGCGCTTCATGCCTTGGCGCACCACCGACGGCACCCAGATTCTGCCCAAGGGCCAGCCGGAACTGCCGACGCTGATCGAGGGCGTGTTCGCGCCGCGGCGTTTTCTCGACCTGTTGCGCTGGTTCACCGTGTTCGGCGAAACCGGCCAGGGGCTGGCGAAGCTCATCGCCGGGTATCACCAGTACCACGCGGTCAATCTGGCACTGGCCTCGACCATCCGCGCGTCCGTTGCCGGCGTGGCCGAAGATCCGGCCCATTACGGCTTGCCCAGCGCCCGTACGCAGCCACGCGGCGACCGCAAGGCCGGGGTGATCTGGCATACCCAGGGCAGCGGCAAGAGCCTGCTGATGGCCTTTTACGCCGGGCGTCTGGTGCAGCACCCGGCCATGCACAATCCGACACTGGTGGTGCTCACCGACCGTAACGACCTGGACGATCAACTCTTCGCCACGTTCGCGATGTGCAAGGACCTGGTCCGGCAGACGCCGGTGCAGGCCGAGAGCCGGGAGGATCTGCAGCGCCTGCTGGCGCGCGCCAGTGGTGGGGTGATCTTCACCACCCTGCAGAAGTTCGGCGAAGTGGCCGAGCCGCTGACCCTGCGCCAAAACGTGGTGGTCATTGCCGACGAAGCCCACCGCAGCCAATACGGTCTCAAGGCCAAGTTGGACAGGAAAACCGGCGACATCTCCTATGGCTTCGCCAAGTACATGCGCGACGCCTTGCCCAATGCTTCGTTCATCGGTTTTACCGGTACGCCCATCGAGGCCGCCGATGTGAATACGCGAGCGCTGTTCGGTCACTACATCGACGTCTACGACATCAGCCGTGCGGTGGAGGACGGCGCTACCGTCCCGATCTACTACGAATCGCGCCTGGCGCGCATCGAGCTGAACGAAGACGAGAAGCCCACCCTCGATGACGAGGTGGAAGCGCTGTTCGAGGGCGCCGACACCGACGAGAAGGAGAAGCTCAAGGGCCGTGCCGCTGCCGTGGAGCGTCTGGTCGGCAGTGAGAAGCGCCTGGCGCTGATCGCCCAGGATCTGGTCGCACACCTGGAGGAGCGCCTTGCCGCACTGGATGGCAAGGCGATGGCGGTGTGCATGAGCCGGGAAATCTGCGTGGATCTGTATGAGGCCATCATCAAGCTGCGCCCGCATTGGCACAGCGACGACGATGCGCAGGGCGTGGTCAAGGTAGTGATGACCGGTGCCGCCAGCGACCCCGGCCCATGGCAGTCGCATATCGGCAACAAGGCGCGCCGCGATGCGCTGGCGCGCCGGGCCAAGGATCCGCGCGACCCGTTGAAGCTGGTGCTCGTGCGCGACATGTGGCTGACTGGCTTCGATGCACCGTGCATGCATACCTTGTATGTGGACAAGCCCATGAAGGGCCATGGCCTGATGCAGGCCATCGCCCGCGTCAACCGGGTGTTCCGCGACAAGCCGGCCGGCCTGATCGTCGACTACATCGGCATTGCGCAGAACCTCAAATCCGCCCTGGCGCAGTATTCGCCACGCGACAGGGAAAACACAGGCATCGACGAAGCCCAGGCCATTGCGCACTTGCTGGAGCGCTATGAGGTGGTGCGTGCCATGTACCACGGCTTCGATTACCTCGGCGCGTTGCAGGGCACCCCGCAGCAACGCCTGGCGATGATGGCCGGCGCCATCGAGTGGATTCTGGACCGGCAGCAGCAATGGGCTGCCTTGGAAACCACGGAGGAGGGCAAGAAGGCCGCGCACCGGCGCTACCGGGACGCGGTGTTGGCCCTGTCCCGTGCCTATGCGCTGTCGGCCGCATCCGATCAGGCCGCGGCCATCCGCGACGAGGTCGGTTTCTTCCAGGCCATCCGCGAGGCGCTGCTCAAGAGCGCGAGCGGCTCGGGACTGACCTCGCAGGAACGCGACCTGGCCATCCGCCAGATCGTCAGCCGCGCGGTGGTGTCCACCGAGATCGTGGATATCCTCAAGGCCGCAGGTATCCAGTCGCCGGATATTTCCATCCTCTCCGACGAATTCCTCGCCGAAATGCAGCAACTGGACAAGAAGAACCTGGCGCTGGAAGCGCTACGCAAGCTGCTCAACGATGGCATCCGCTCGCGCAGCCAGAGCAACATCGTGCAGACCAAGGCGTTTTCGCAGCGCCTGGAGGACGCCATTGCCCGCTACCACGCCAATGCCATCACCACGGCCGAGGTGTTGCAGGAGCTGATTAAGATCGCCAAGGACATTCGCGCGGCGCGCGCGCGCGGCGAGGAGCAAGGTCTGAGCGCAGATGAAATCGCGTTCTATGATGCGCTGGCCGAGAACGCGTCGGCTGTCCAGGTGATGGGCGACGAGAATCTCAGGGTCATCGCCCATGAATTACTGGTCAGCCTGAAGGGCAGCGTATCGGTGGATTGGGCGCGACGCGATTCTGCGCGTGCGCGGATGCGCGTGCTGGTGAAACGCATTCTTCGCAAATATGGCTATCCGCCCGACTTGCAGGACGCGGCTGTGCAAGTGGTGCTGCGGCAGGCAGAGGCGCTATCCGCGTCCTGGGTTTCGTGAGCTGGGAGATTGACGTCGGCTGCTGCTGGTAGCAAGATTACTAAACGGAGCCTAGAAACTCCTCGAACAGCGGTACCCACCTCCGACAAACCGGTGGGTTTTTTGTGCCTGCATGCTTCGCAGGTGCAACCGACGCGACGTTCTGCGTCGGGAGGGCGGTGAATACAACACCCGCAAGGGGAATAAGCCCGCCGGCTGTTCGCGGTTTCTAGCCTCCCGACTTCCCGTCCGCCATTGGCGGCGGACGGCCACTTCATGGAAGGAGAGGCGACGATGTCGGAGTACAGAACGGACGATCTTCAAATGGCGGGCTATTTTCTGCCCGAAGAGAGCCAGTTCCGGCTGGTGCGGCTGGGCGAGTTCATCAAGTTCCTCGCGAGACTGGCAGCGCCACGCAGCGTGGCCGAGGAACGCGAGGCCGCCCCGAAGGTGCGTGCGGGCGAGCTGGCGGTGTGCATGGAACTGCTCGCAGAGCAGCTGGACATGGTGCTGCGCGAGGTGTCGTGGCCGGCGCAGCGTCAGTTCCCCTATCAGGCGCCGGGCCATGACGCCGGGAGCGGGGCGCCCGGCCATCGTCTACGGTAGACGCATCGCCGTTCGGCCCATGCGTTGTGGCTTTGATCGGTGGCCACACCGCTGCTGTGCAACCCCGCGCGCGTGGCCGGTGGCGCCCCTGCGGTCGTGCCAATGCTGGCGCTCGGTGGTAGGGTCTGCGGCGTCTACATCGAACGCAGCGGCGTCGCTTGCGCCTGCAGGGGCTGCTGCTGGCTGCGCTGCAGTTCCTCGGTCCTGGCTTGCTGCTGCACCGCCTCCAACTGCGCAAAGCGCTGTTCCGTCGGCACCGCCAGCGCTTCCTGCATAGGCATGTGCGCGCGGTGCGCGGCAGGATCGGACGATGGGTGGCCGGTGCGCCACAGATGCGCCACCTCGCCGCTGTCCAAGGTTGAGGTAGGCGTGTTGGCGGCAATCTTCAGGTCGTCCCAAACGGAGTGTTAGCGTTTGCCATCCCGGTCACTCCCCGAATTTCTCGACGCTGACGGCTTTGACGCAGGTCGTATTCTGCCGCTGCGGGACGATCTGCACATGCATGTCGTTTCGCGTGTAATGCAGCGCCAACAGCCCGTGGATCTCGTTTTGTGTATTCGGCCTGGTACTGAACCCCGCCGCCTTCAGGGCGTGGTCGTATTCGTCAAGCCCAAGGTCGCAAGGAAGGTTGCTTTCATCGACTGAATTGGCCGCCTTGATCAGTTCAATCGTTACGTTCGAGTATTCCTGAAGTTTGCTGTCCAAGTTGTACGTTATTCCGTATAGCCACTTCCCATCTGGCAATTTGAATGCATAAGCCCCCGATTTTTCGTCTCCCTCGAAGGTTGCTCCAATGGCAGACTGAATCGATTTGGCAGATAGATCGTTGAAATTATGCGTGCTCTCGATCATCGATAGGAAGCGATGTCCAAGATCGGCTGCAGTCATTTCATTATTGGAGTTCATGTTTCTTCCTTGGCTTGTGTCGGCTGCCAGGCCAGTGGTTGCACAGGAGGTTGAACAAACGGTTAGCGTCAAGGCGAGTAAGATTTTTTCAATTCTTTTCATCGTATGTACTCCTCCTCGACGTCACTGCGAAAGTGGATGCATCGCATGCCGAACTAGACCATCATGCCTCAGCCTCTTGGATGCGTGATACCGCAGTTCCTCGGTGCGTTCCGGCGACAGCATGCGGTGGCCGATGCCCGGTTCGAGGCGTCCAGGGAAGCGCTGTACGCGCACTTTCATCAGCTCGCCGAAGGTGCGGTAGGCGGAGTTGCTGTTGACGGTGTCGCCGAAGACCTTGAAGCCGTAGTTCGGATAGTCGCGGTCCTGGGCGTTGAGTTCCGGCACGGCGCGCACCGCGGTATTCCAGCGCTCCAGGATCTCGTGCTTGTCGCCCGTGGCCACCGTGCGCGCCGGCTGGTCGTCGCGGATGTAGGTGGTGCTGTCGACCTTCTCGCCGATGGAGCGTGCATAGGCAGGATCGTGCGGGTAGTGCCAGGCACGCAGCGAGTGCCGGGTCTGGTCGGTACCGATGGGGATGGCCTGGCCGGTCTGGCGATCGGTGGCCAGGCCGTGCAGTTCCGCCACGGCCTTGCCGTGTTCATCGCGCAGCACCCAGAAGGCGTGGCCGGCGATGCCGATGACGCCGAGCGAGCGGGCTTCGATGGCGTAACTGGGCATGGTCATGTCCTTCCTTGATCGCTGTGATGGCGCGGGCGGCAGAACTGCCGTGTCCTATTCGGGCTCACTGCGATTGCGCGGCGATACAGCGGTCCAGCGCGATCTTGAGATCCTGCATCGCCTTGTCGACACCCAGGTCGACGAAATAGGCGCCGGCGCCCTTGAGGGCGAGCCTGGCCTGGTTGGCGCCCGGTGGGCGCTCCAGGCGCAGGCGAAAACCGCTGCGGTTCGTTTCCGGAAAATCGCCCGATTCCAGGATGCCTCGCGCCGGGTCTTCGCGGGTGACCTTGGGCCAGGAGCTGCTCGTCTCCGACAGGGTGGCGATGCTGGATTCGGCGCAGTCGAACAGGCGCTGGTTGGGCAGCTCGGCCGGGACACTCATCACCGCCGAGGCCGTGGGCGTCTTGCGGGTGGCAGAGGGCATGCTGCATGCGCTGGCGACCAGCGCCAGGCCGGCGAATTGGGCGATGCGGTGCCATGGCGTCATGAGGACGTTCCTTGCGTGTGCGGTGGCGAGCTTCCTGCTCGGCGCATGATGCCGGATGCGTCTTGGGCTGTTGCGCGGTCAGCGCCGTGCGCGACGCCAGGCGATCAGGGCCACGGCAGCCAGGGCGGCGACGGTGCCGACGGCGGCGACCTGTGCCGCGCGCTTGGCGCGTTGTTCGCGCAGTCGCAGCGCGTCGCTGCTGGCGTCGTCGGCGGACAGCGGCGAGCGGTACACGCTGTGCGCGGCGGCGCGGCCGGAGATGGCGGCACGGCGCGCGGGCGTGGTCGGGGCGCTGTCGGTGGCGGTGTCGTCCACGGCGTGGGCGGTGTCGGTGATCATGGTGGGTTGCATCCTCGGCGCTGCGTTCATGCGTGTCTGTCGATCGAGCGGTCGGTTGGTGGCTGACGCCCTATCTTTCCAAGCGCCACGTTAACGCGGCGCGGGGGAAAAGTAATGTGCAGGCGCCCCGGGTCCCGCTGGCGTTGGCTCAGCCGACCTGGCGGACCATCAGTAACACGTGGGTGCCGTAGGAATCGGCTTCCTGCACGGGCTGCCAGCCGTGGCGGGCGTACAGGCCGCCGTCCAAGTGCTCGGTCTGCAGGTACAGGGCGTCCAGGCCCAGGTCCGCGGCGTCTGCCAGGGCATGCGCGAGCAGGCGACCGGCGATGCCGCGCCCTCGATAGGCATGGGCGACGTACATGCCGCCCAGCCAGTACGGGTATTGCGGGAAGGCGTCCATTTCCCGGTCTTTCAACTGCACCACGGCGATCAGTTCAGGGCCGTCGAAGGCCGCCAGCACGCGCGGCAGGCCATGCGCATCCGAGGCGCGCTGCAGTTGGCGCAGTTCGTCGTCCAGCGAGAAGCCGGCCTCGCGACCCCAGGCCGCGTGGTACCAGGCGGCGATCTGCGGCAGTTCCGGGGCGTGCCGGTCGAGATGACGGACGTTCATGCGTGCGAGCGTTGCGGTGGTGCGGGAACAGGGAAGCGTAAGCGGGGAACGCGCCTGGACTAGGGCAGGGCTGCGCGGCAGCCCGCGTCCGTGCGGGCTGTCGGCCCATCACGCACGCAATGGGACGCCACACGCGGCTTGAACAGCAGCCACGTCCACCCGCGTCTCCACGCGCTCACGCCGGCAAGTTTGGCGATAATGCCGGACTGTTCCGTCAGGATCGCCGCATGACCGCTCTCACCGAACGTTACGCGCGCGCCGTGGACTACGCGCGCATCGCCCACGCCGGCCAGTTCCGCAAGGGCGGCACGGTGCCGTATCTGAGCCACGTGCTGGGCGTGTCGACGCTGGTGCTGGAGGCCGGCGGCGACGAGGACCAGGCGATCGCGGCGCTGCTGCACGACGTGGTGGAGGATTGCGGTTCCGGCCATGAGGGCGTGATCCGCGCGCAATTCGGCGAGGCGGTGGCGGACATGGTGATGGCGTGTACCGACGCCACGGCCGAGCGCAAGGCGGTGCCCGCGGACGTGCCGGCCAAGCGCCGCGACTGGCGCATCCGCAAGCAGGCGTACCTGGCGCACTTGGCCGAGGCCCCGGACGCGGTGCTGCTGGTGTCGGCCTGCGACAAGCTCTACAACGCGCGCAGCATCGTCGCCGACCTGGAAGACCCCGAGGTCGGCACCGCGGTGTTCGAGCGCTTCACCGCCGGCCGCGACGGCACGCTGTGGTACTACCAGGCGCTGCATGCGATCTATGCCGAACGCGGCGTGGCGGTGCTGCGCGCGTTCGCCAGTGCGGTGACGCGGATGCAGGCGCTGGCCGCGCGCGACGAGGATGCCGACACGCTGGTGGCGCCTGCGTTGAGCTGAGACTTGCGTCGCCGGCGAAGGCGCGCCGTTCTGCGTCGATAGCGGGCTGAACACGCCGCAGCAAAGTCGCCGCGACACGCCCATGGCAGCCGACCGGCTAAGCTTGCGCGCTCCTTCGCGTTGCCGGTCCTGCCCATGTCCACGCCTCCCGCTTTCGCCGCTTCCGGCTTCGTGCGCGTCCGTGGCGCGCGCGAGCACAACCTCAAGGATGTGGACGTGGAGCTGCCGCGCGATGCGCTGGTGGTGTTCACCGGCGTGTCCGGCTCCGGCAAATCGTCGCTGGCGTTCGGCACGCTGTTCGCCGAGGCGCAGCGGCGCTATCTGGATTCGATCTCGCCGTATGCGCGGCGCCTGATCGACCAGGCCGGCGTCGCCGACGTGGACGCCATCGACGGCCTGCCGCCGGCGGTGGCGCTGCAGCAGCATCGCGGTGCGCCGAGCACGCGCTCGTCGGTCGGTAGCGTCACCACCATCTCCAACTCGCTGCGCATGCTGTATTCGCGTGCCGGCACCTATCCGCCGGGGCAGGACATCATCCACGCCGACGGCTTCTCGCCGAACACGCCGGCCGGCGCCTGCCCCACCTGCCATGGGCTGGGGCGCATCTACGACGCTACCGAGGCGTCGATGGTGCCGGACCGTTCGCTGAGCATCCGTGAACGCGCGGTGGCGGCGTGGCCACCGGCCTGGCACGGGCAGAACCTGCGCGACATCCTCACCACGCTCGGCCACGACGTCGACGTGCCGTGGGCGAAATTACCGAAGAAGACCCGCGACTGGATCCTGTACACCGACGAGCAACCGACCGTGCCGGTGTATCCCGGCTTCACCCTGGCCGAGACCCAGCATGCGCTCAAGCGCAAGCAGGAGCCGGCGTACATGGGCACCTTCAGCAGCGCGCGCCGTTACGTGCTGCATACCTTCGCCAGCACGCAGAGCGTGCTGATCAAGAAACGCGTGGCGCAATACCTGATCAGCACCGCGTGCCCCAGCTGCGACGGCAAGCGGGTGCGCCGCGAGGCGCTGTCGGTGACCTTCGCCGGGCTGGACATCGGCGAACTGTCGCAGCGCCCGCTCGGCGAGGTGGCCGACCTGCTGCGTCCCGCGGCGGAAGGCCGCCTGCAGGGCCGATCGCGGCATCCGGAGCAGGCGCTGGCCGCGCAGCGCATCGCCCAGGACCTGCTGGCGCGGATCCAGGTGGTGGAGGCGTTGGGCCTGGGTTATCTGACCCTGGAGCGCAGCACGCCGACGCTGTCGCCCGGCGAACTGCAGCGGCTGCGCCTGGCCACGCAGATCCGCTCGCAACTGTTCGGCGTGGTCTACGTGATGGACGAGCCGTCGGCGGGCCTGCATCCGGCCGACACGCAGGCGTTGCTGGGTGCGCTGGACCAACTCAAGGGCGCTGGCAATTCGCTGTTCGTGGTCGAGCACGAGATCGACGTGATCCGTCATGCCGACTGGATCGTCGATGTCGGCCCCGGTGCCGGCGAGCACGGCGGGCAGGTGCTGTACAGCGGTCCGCCGGTGGGATTGGCGCAGGTGCAGGCCTCGTCCACGCGCCGCTACCTGTTCGCCGAACCGCACGCCGCTGCGCATGCGCCGCGCTCGCCGGAGGCCTGGCTGCAGTTGCGCGAGGTCAGCCGCAACAACGTGGTCGCGCTGGACGTGGACATCCCGCTGGGCGTGTTCACCACGGTCACCGGCGTGTCCGGCTCGGGCAAGTCCTCGCTGGTCAGCCAGGCGCTGGTGGAATTGCTGGGCACGCAACTGGGGCAGGCGCCGGCCGAGGCGGACGAGGAACTGGATCCGCTGGAGCGCGGTGCGCGTGTCGCCACCGATGGCTACATTGCCGGCGGCCTGGAACACGTGCGGCGGCTGGTGCAGGTGGACCAGGCGCCGATCGGGCGCACGCCGCGCTCCAACCTGGCGACCTACACCGGCCTGTTCGACCATGTGCGCAAGCGTTTTGCGGCCACGCCGGCAGCGCGCAAGCGCAAGTACGACGCCGGGCGCTTTTCGTTCAACGTCGCCAAGGGCCGCTGCGAGACCTGCGAAGGCGAGGGTGCGGTGAGCGTGGAGCTGCTGTTCATGCCCAGCGTGTATGCGCCGTGCCCCACCTGCCATGGCGCGCGCTACAACGCCAAGACGCTGGAGATCGAACTGCGCGGCCAGAACATCGCACAGGTGCTGCGCATGACCGTGGCGCAGGCGCTGGATTTCTTTGCCGACGATGCGGCGATCGCGCGGCCGCTGCAGGTGCTGATGGAGGTGGGCCTGGGCTATCTGCGCCTGGGCCAGCCGGCCACCGAACTGTCCGGCGGCGAGGCGCAGCGGATCAAGCTGGCCAGCGAGCTGCAGCGCGCACAGCGCCGCGGCACCGTGTACGTGCTGGACGAACCCACCACCGGCCTGCATCCGGCCGACGTGGACACGCTGCTGCGGCAATTGCACGGGCTGGTGGAGGCGGGCAACACCGTGGTGGCGGTGGAGCACGACATGCGCGTGGCCGCGGCCAGCGACTGGATCATCGACATGGGACCAGGCGCGGGCGGTGCGGGCGGCAAGGTCGTGGCGGCGGGCGTGCCGGGAGTGGTGGCGACGCATGCAGGCAGCCGAACGGCGCCTTTCCTGGCTGCGGAATTGGCGGGGTAGGCGCGCACGTCGCGGCGCGTGGTCTTCGTCAGTTCCGACACGGCGAGGGCATGCCGGAATGCACGATGATGCAGTCGCAGCGAGCGAAGCCTGCCGGGTGCCTGACCCTGCAAAGCGTCGGGACTGAAGTCCCTCCCACAGTGCACCCTGGTAAGGCTCCGCACGGCTCTGCGGGAAGGGCTCCGTGTAGTCTCAAAACCGCCTGGAGCCGCTCCCGCGATGAGGTCTCATGCCGCATCGCGCATCGCGCATCGTGACGCGACAGCCCGCAGTGCCGCCGACGTGAAATGCCGCCCACGTTGGCCACGCGCCGGCCACGGTGGCGACCGCGTGGCCGCCACCGCCAGCGGTTGCCGAGGCTGCGGCGATCAGCCCAGCAGTTCGAAGCTGGCCGTCAGCCCCGGTGCCTGCGCCGAGGGCGCGACCCACAGATCGAACTGGCCCGGTTCCACCGTCGGCTTGAGCGCCTGGCCCACGAACAGCAGATCCTCGCGGCGCAGCACGAAGTCCACGCTGGCGCTGCCGCCGGCCGGCACCGCGACCTTGCGGAAATCCTTCAGTTCGCGCACCGGGCGGGTGATGCTGGCGCTGCGGTCGCGGACGTACAGTTGCACCACTTCCTCGGCGTCGCGGTGGCCGCGGTTGTGGATGCGTGCGGCGATCTTCAGCGTGCCGCCGGCGGCCAGCCGCGACGTGCTCAAGGTCAGTTCGCCGTACTCGATGCGGCCATAGGTCAGGCCGTGGCCGAACGGGAACAACGCGGTGTTGGAGATCGTGCGGTAGTGGGTGGTGAAGGGCGTCAGCGCGTTCGGGCGCGGATCCGGGCGACCGGTGGGCTTGTGCGCGTAGTAGTACGGCGACTGCCCGGATTCGTGCGGGAAGCTCACCGGCAGGCGCCCGGAGGGGCCGTGCACGCCGAACAGGATGTCGGCCAGCGCCGGCCCGGAGGCCGAGCCGAGGAACCAGCTGACCAGGATCGCCGGCGCGTCCAGCACCGCGCCGTCGAGCACCAGCGCACGGCCGTTGCTGAGCACCACCACCACCGGCGTGCCGGTGGCCGCCACGGCGGCCAGCAGCGACTGCTGCGCGCCGGGGATGCTGATGTCGGTGCGCGACTGCGCTTCGCCGGAGTAGCGCAGCGGTTCGCCGATCGCCAGGATCGCCACGTCGGCGGCGGTCGCCGCGGCCACCGCCGCCTGTACGCCGCCGGGCAGTGCGTGTTCGAACGCGCAGCCTTCCACCACCTGCAACGCGGCCGGATCGGCGAGTTGCGCGCGCAGGGCCGTGGCCAGGTCGTTGCCGCTGTCGTCGCCGCCGAACAGGGTCCACGGTCCAGCGCTCTCCACCCAGTTGCTGGCCATCGGCCCGATCAGCGCGATGCGCTGGCCCTGACGCTTGAGCGGCAGCAGTTCGCCCTCGTTCTTGAGCAGCACCACCGATTTGCGTGCGGCCTCGTGCGCCAATGCCAGCGTCTCCGGGCGCCGCTGCCGCGCCTGCGCGCGCTCGGGCACGATGCGCAGGAACGGGTCGTCGAACAGGCCCAGCGCGGCCTTGAAGCGCAGCACGCGGCGCACCGCGTCGTCCAGCCGCGCCATCGGCACCGCACCGTCGGCGACCAGGCCAGGCAGGTGCTGCAGGTACAGCCCGCTCTGCATGCTGATGTCCACGCCGGCCAAGAACGCCAGCCGCGCCGCGTCGCGCGCATCGCGGGCGTAGCCGTGCGCGACCAGTTCCAGGTCGCCGGTGTAGTCGGAGACGACCAGGCCGCTGTAGTTCCACTCGCCGCGCAGCACCTGGCTCAGCAGCCAGGTGTTGGCGGTGGCGGGCACGCCGGACAGCTCGTTGAAGGAAGCCATGGTGGTCACCGCGCCGGCGCCGAAGGCGGCCTGGAACGGCGGGAAATACACCTCGCGCAGGGTGCGCTCGGAGATGTCGACCGTGTTGTAGTCCAGGCCGGCCTCGGCCGCGCCATAGGCCGCGAAGTGCTTGGCGCAGGCGGCCAGCGCATCGGCATGGTCGATGCCCTCGCCCTGGAAGCCGCGCACGCGGGCCTCGGCGAAACGCCGGCCCAGCAGCACGTCCTCGCCGCTGCCTTCCACGCCGCGGCCCCAGCGCGCATCGCGGGCGATGTCGACCATCGGCGCGAAGGTCCAGTCGATGCCGACCGCGCTGGCTTCCTGTGCGGCGGCACGCGCGGTGCGTTGCGCCAGCTCCGGCTCGAAGCTGGCGGCTTCGCCCAGCGGCACCGGGAACACGGTGGTGAAGCCGTGGATCACATCGGCGGCGAACAGCATCGGGATCTTCAGCCGGCTTTCCAGCGCGGCCTGCTGCAACTGCTGGTGCCAGCGCACGTTGGAGCCGTTGAAGATGCCGGTCAGGCGTCCGGCGCGCGCCGCGGCCAACTGGCCCTCGGCGGTGGGGCGCACGTTGACCGGATTGGCGGCGGCCGCCGCATCGGTCTGCTGCGCCGAACCGAACAGGGTCAGCTGCCCGGCCTTCTCTTCCGGCGTCATCCGCGCGATCAGCGCATCGATGAAGGCCGGCGTCTTCGCCGGCGCGCGCGGCAGGGCCAGGCCCATCGGCACGTGCGACAGCAACGCGAACGAACCGGCGCCGAGCAACAGCCCGCGCCGCGTGGTACGAAACGTCATCGGCAAATCCCCTGTTTGGACCCCGATGGTCACGCTACCTCATCGGGAGCGAGAAGTTGTGATGCGGTGCACGATAATCGTGGGTCGGCAGGCGCGCTCCCTGGAACATCACCGTGCAGCCGCGTGATCGCGATGGGGCGACCGGCAGGGGCGATGCCGTCGCCAACGTGGGCGTAGACGTCGCGCTTGGCCCAGCCGCGCCTTGCTTGCTCAGCCCGCTACCAATCCAGCGTTTCCAGAAAGCGCGCGGCCTCGACGTCGCTGCCCAGATAGGCGGCCAGCGACGCGGCGACCGCGTTGCGGGCAGTGGCGCACAGCGCGGCGCTGTCGTCGAATGCGGCATCGCCGAGTTCGGCCATGGTGTTGGCCATGGTCGCCAGACCACCGAATGCGATCTCCAGGCTGGCGGCCAGCGGTCGGGGGCGCCATGCGCCGGCCCCGTGGAACGCGAACAGCACGCCGCCGTTGGCGGTGTCGAGGATGACAGGGTCCGCGCCCTGGTCCGCGATCACCAGCCAGTGGTCGCGCCAGGCGGCAATGGGCTTGCCGTCGATCGCGTTCCAGCGGTAGCCGGCCTGCAGCGCCCACAGCTTGCACAACGGCGGAATGTCGAGCGGGTTGCCGCCGAGTTGTAGCGACAGGCCGGTCGGGCCGGCCGTGGCGTCGTGGATGTCGCCCCATGGCCCCACCTGCGCATAGAAGTCGGCGAGCACCTGTGGCAGCGGCAGCGTGCCCTGCCAGTCGGATGCAGGTTGCGGACGCAGTTCACCCCAGGAGGCGAGCAGCGTGCGGAGGGTGGCGTAGGACATCGGGCGTGTGGCGACAGTCGACCTGAGGCGCATTATGCCCGGCGCGTGTCGTGCGCCGTGTGCGTGATGCCGTGCCGGCAGCGCTTGCAACGGGCACCTGGCGCGTGCGGCGCTGCGGCCGACGACAGGGCTGGTTGTCCAGCCCGATGTTCTGCGCCGCGCTGGCTTGCGGCACGTGGACCAGCTCGTACGACACCTGCCGCGACGCTTCGCCGTGCTGCAGGTTGGCCGCCTGCACGTGTACGAAATCGGCGATATCGGTGATCGAGATGGCCTGCCGTTCGCCGTACTGGCGCAGCGTCTGGCCGCGCAGGCCCGGTTGCAGTGCGCGACGCGGCAGCGCGCTGCCGTCGGGCGCAGGGTCGGGGTCCCAATGCAGGCGCACATCGGACCGCTGGACCGCGTCTTTCTATGCGGCCTGACTGGCGAAGCGCGCCGGATCGAATGTCGACGGGGCCGTGGCACGCAGTAGGGGGTCGAAGCAGGCGCGTGGCAGCCGGATCGCCAGGATCCGCTCCTGTCATTGCTTCCGCGCCCAACCGGCGCGGGACATCATCCACAGAAAATTCGGCTTGATCCAGCTCATCCGGTCGTAGCTGAACTCGTCGCCGAAGCGCTGGTGGTCCAGGGCGAACTGCGCAATCGCAGGGCGATCCACCTGGTAGACATCGATCGCATCGGTGTCGAAGCACGACAGGACGTCACGGCCCTGGCGCGGCCAAGTGAGCCGCAAGGCAGCGCAGGGAAGGGGATGCGGCGTCGCGCAGCCTACGTCGTCGCAGCAACGTCGTCGATCCGCTGCCGCGTCTCCCGTGCCGGCCGGACGCCGCGCGATGCGTTCGCCTGGATCGGGACGCCAGCCGTAACGCCTCCTGTCAGGGCTGAAGCCTCGACGGCAGGCGCGTTTGCGCGGAGGTGCTTGCCGCCGTGAGAGCGGCGCTGACTTCCTGTGGGATCCAGTTGCCCGCCGGCGTCGTCGAAAGGCATGCCCAGCGGGACACGCAACGAGCAGGGCCGATCCATGCAGCGCCCTGGGTGCTTTCGCGCGTGCGGCCGCACTGAATCACTCAGCCTGCGCTCGCCTCCAGACTCGCGCGCTGAGACCCGCACTGGCTACCCTGGCGCACCCCGTTCCTCGGAGCCCCCCATGAGCCGACGTTCCGGCAGCGCCGATCTGCCCCTGCATGGCGGTCGCGTGCCGCACTGGCTGGGCGCGCGCATGACCCGGCTCGGCGCGGTGATGTGCCAGGCCATCGTGCACAGCTATGGCCGCGACGAATTGCTGCGGCGCCTGGCGCATCCGTTCTGGTTCCAGTCGCTGGGGGCGGTGATGGGCATGGACTGGCATTCCTCCGGCATCACCACCAGCGTACTGGGCGCGCTCAAGCGCGGCCTGGCGCCGCTGTCCGGCGAACTGGGCATCCACGTGTGCGGCGGCCGTGGGCGGCATTCGCGGGCCACGCCGGACGAACTGCAGGCGGTGGGCGAGCGCACCGGCCTGGACGGCGCGGAACTGGCGCGGGTCAGCCGCCTGGTGGCCAAGGTCGACAGCGCCGCGGTGCAGGACGGCTTCGACCTGTACCTGCACGGTTTCATCGTCAGCGACGACGGGCGCTGGGTGGTGGTGCAGCAGGGCATGCACGGTGGGCGCAAGCAGGCACGCCGCTACCACTGGCTGTCGGAAGGCCTGAGCAGCTTCGTCGATGCACCGCATGCGGCGATCGACGGCCCGCGCCAGGGCCGCATCGTCAATCTCGCCGATCATCGCGCCGCCGCCGCGCGTGCGGCGCAGGTGGAGCTGTTGCAGACGCTGGCACCGGAGCGCATCGCCCGCGAATACGCCGCGCTGGAGGCCGCGCAGACGCCGGCATCGGCCGCCACGGCGCCGACCCACGCCGCGCAGGGGCGGGGCGCCACCGCGCCGGCCGCCGATGCGCTGTTCGCGGAGACCGGCGACCTGTTCGCGCCGGCGGCCGCCACGGTGCCCGAGCGCCGGCCGGCCGACCTGCCGCATCTGTCGCTGCCCGAACACCACGACGTGCGCGGTAGCGACATCGTAGTGCGGCGACTGCACGGTGCGCTGGCCGCCGCTGCCGAATGCGGGCCGCGCGATTTCGCCGACCTGCTGCAGGTGCCGGGCGTTGGTGCGCGCACGGTGCGCGCGCTGGCGCTGGTGGCCGAGGTGCTGCACGGCGTGCCGTGCCGTTTCAGCGATCCGGCACGGTTCTCGCTGGCCCATGGCGGCAAGGACCGGCATCCGTTCCCGGTGCCGACGCGGGTCTACGACCACACCATCGGCGTGCTCAAGACGGCGGTGGCGCAGGCCAAGCTGGGCCGCGAAGAGAAACTGGACGCGATCCGCCGCCTGGACGCGCAGGCGCGCCTGCTCGAACCGGCCGCGCGCGGGCCGTCGGTGGACGACTACATCGCCGAAGAGCGCGCGCAATCGCACGCCTATGGCGGGCGCAGCGTGTTCGGCTGGGAGCCTGCGCCGGAGGCTGTGGCGGAGAGACGCACCGCACGCGCAAAGTAAGAGCTCGGCTAGTGGCCTGGGTACGACGCGATCGAACCGGCTGTCGGGTGTCGTGCAGGCGTCGACGGCGATTCGCCCGCGATGCGCCAGTCCATCTGCGCAACCGACCTCGTTGCAGTCGGGACTGAAGTCCCTCCCACAAGCAGGGACTTGTGGTCAGCGTTGCCGTCGGCACTCGCGCAGAAGATCACGGTTGCGCCTCTCCGGGAGTCCGCTGTCATGCCATAGTGCTGGTCGGAGGAGGGGACGCGGTCTGAGCGCGTGCCAGGTTCCTCCCGTTCGAGCGATCGCCCGTATCATGGCCGCCCCGGCGCACGGTGTCGGTGGCTCCGAACGACGCGTACGCCGAAGGACGTTTTCCCCAGCATGTGGTCTGCCATCAGCAACTTCGGCGACGCGGCGATGACGCTGCCGCTCGGGCTCGTCTGCGCACTGTGGCTGGCGCTGGGTAGCGCGGGATGGCGTGCCGCGGCGACGTGGCTTGGCCTGCTGGCGAGCGCCGCCGCCCTGGTCGGGGCGACCAAGATTCTCTACGCCGGCTGTGGGGTGGAACTGCGCGCGCTGCAGTTCCGGGTGATCAGTGGACACACCATGCTCGCCGCCTGCGTATGGCCGATGGCCTGCATGCTGTGCCTGCGCGCGCGTCCGCGGCCGCGGCTGGCGATCGCCTGCGGTTTCGCCATCGCCAGCGTGATCGCCATTGCCCGCGTCTACGCGCGAGCGCACAGCCTGTCCGAGGTCGCGGCCGGTGTGGTGGTCGGGACGGCGGCGACGGCGTGCTATCTGCAGTGGCGCGGTGCGCCGCAGCTGCCCGCGCGCCTGCGCATGTACGCCATCGTGTCGGTGGTCCTGGTCGGCGCGTTGATGTACGGACGACACGCGCCGATCCAGCATGCCATCCAGACCTATTCGCCGGCGTTGTGCGGTCGCGACAGCTGATGGCGCCGTCTTCCGCGTGCAGGCATATGCACGTGCGCTTCGCCTGTCGTATGCCTGCTCTTGACCTGCGCGTTGCTACACCCGGAGCCGATGGCCGTCGTGGCCGCTTTCAGGAGATGTATCGATGCCGGAGCAATCCACCACCACCCGTGCGCGCCGCGCCAAGCGCGAAGGCAAGGCCGGCACGACCCAGGCCGGCGAGTTCGTGCGCGAGGAAATCGACCGCGTGCGCGAGGGCAAGACCCAGGTGAAGTCGACCAAGCAGGCGATCGCCATCGGCCTGTCCAAGGCGCGCCGCGCCGGGGTCAAGACCGGCGCGTCGAAGACCGCGTCGAAAGCCACCAGGAAGAAGGTTGCGCAGGAAGAGGCCAAGGGCGGCAAGCAGGCCAAGCCGTCGCCAACGCGCTCGCGCGGCGCCAAGAAGGCGCTGAAGACCGCCAGCAAGGGCAAGAGCGCAACGCAGACGGTGGGCAGCGAGGCGCTGTCGACACAGACCAAGCGCGCAGCGAAGAAGCGCAGTGCCAGCAGCCGCTCGGCCGCGGCGAAGAAGGCCGCGCAGACCAAGGGGGCGACGGTGCGCAAGAGCGCGGCCAAGAAGGCCGCGAAGACCCGGGCCAAACAGGCCGGCACGCGGACGGCCGCCGCGAAGAAGATCTCGGCGAAGACCGCTTCGGCCAGGAAGGCGCCGGCCAAGAAGGCCGCGAGCAAGAAGGCGGCGAGCAAGAAGGCGGCGAGCAAGACTTCTTCGGCAAAGAAGACTGCGACCAAGAAGGCTGCGACGAAGAAGACGGCATCGAAGAAGACGGCATCCAGGAAGACAGCGTCGAAAAAGTCGACGGCGAAAACCTCGGTCGCCAGGAAGACGCCAGCGAAGAAGAGCGCATCCAGCAAGCGTAAGACCGGCAAGCGCGCAGGCAAGACATCGTCCGCGCGCACACGCAGTTCGCGCTCGAGCGGCTAGTCGCTCCATGGCGCGCGGCGGCGGATGCCACCGCCGCGCGTCGACGCATCCGCGATCGGCGCGACTCGCCGGGGTCTTACAGTTCGGTGTACTTGGTGATGCGGCCCTTGGCGCGCTCCACCGGATACTTGGCGGCGTTGGCCAGCATCTTGCGTTGCGCGGCGTCGATCAGATCGATCTCCAGCTTGTCGCACAACTGGACCAGATACAGCAGCACGTCGGCGATCTCACTGCCGACCTGCTGCTTTTTTTCTGCAGACAGTTGCCGGCTTTGCGCATCGTCCAGCCACTGGAAGTGCTCCAGCAATTCCGCCGCTTCCACCGACAGCGCCGCGGCGAGATTGCGCGGACTGTGGAACTGACCCCAGTCGCGGGCGTCGGCGAAGGCGCGCTGGGCGGCCTGCAGGTCGTGGAGGCTGTCGGGCATGGCATCGGCTCGCAGTGGGGACGGCGCATGGTAAAGCAGTAACCACGCGCGCAGGCACTGCGGTCGCGACATCGGACTCACGGCGTGGTCACCGACGATGCACGGCATCGGCGGCGACACTGCGGGCACGTGTTCGCAGACGAAAGGACCTACCCATGCAAGCTCTGACCTATCACGGCACCCGGGACGTGCGCGTGGAAACCGTTCCCGACCCGGTGCTGGTCGAGACCGACGACATCATCCTGCGCGTCACCGCCACCGCGATCTGCGGCTCGGACCTGCATCTGTACCGCGGCAAGATTCCCGATCTGCACACCGGCGACGTGCTCGGGCACGAGTTCATGGGCGTGGTGGAAGACGTCGGCCCGGACGTGCAGCGGGTGAAGAAGGGCGACCGCGTGGTGATCCCGTTCGTGATCGCCTGCGGCGAATGCTTCCATTGCCGCCTGACCGAATATGCCGCCTGCGAGACCACCAACACCGGCAAGGGCGCGGCGCTGAACCAGAAGGGCATCCGCCCGCCGGCGGCGCTGTTCGGCTACAGCCATCTGTACGGCGGCGTGGCCGGTGGCCAGGCGGAGTACGTGCGCGTGCCCAAGGCCAATGTCGGCCCGTTGGTGGTGCCGGACGTGCTGCACGACGAGCAGGTGCTGTTCCTGTCCGACATCCTGCCCACCGGCTACCAGGCCGCGGTCAACGCGGGCGTGCGTCAGGGCAGTACCGTGGCGATCTTCGGCGCCGGCCCGGTCGGGCTGATGACCGCGGCCTGCTGCCGCATGCTCGGCGCCGAGCGGATCTTCGTGGTCGATCGCTATGCGTACCGGCTCGACTTCGCCCAGCGCACCTACGGGGTGATTCCGCTGAACTTCGAGGAGATCGACGATCCGGCCGACATCATCGTCGGCCAGACCGACGGGCGTGGCGTGGACGCCAGCATCGACGCGGTGGGCTTCGAAGCCAAGGGCAGCACGGTGGAGACGGTGATGGCCACGCTGAAGCTGGAAGGCAGCAGCGGCACGGCGCTGCGCCAGTGCATCGCCGCCACCCGCCGCGGTGGCACGGTCAGCGTGCCGGGCGTGTATGCCGGTTTCATCCACGGTTTCCTGTTCGGCGACGCCTTCGACAAGGGGCTGAGCTTCAAGATGGGCCAGACCCATGTGCAGCGTTTCATGCCCGAACTGCTGGAGCACATCGGCGAGGGCCGGCTGCGGCCCAACGAGATCATCACCCACCGCCTGAGCCTGGCCGAGGCGGCGCAGGGGTATTCGATCTTCGACAAGAAGGAGCAGGACTGCCGCAAGGTGATCCTGACGCCGTGACCGGGGTGTGGCCGGGTGCCCCATGGCGGGTCACCCGGGCCCGCGCCTGAAGGTGTCGGAACGGGCGTAAAGCATGGTGCGTTGCACCACCTGCGAGGCGGTCCTGCGCGCCTGGGCATGGGCGTTCGGCCTGCCTGGCGCGAGTGGGGGACATAGCGCCAACCGTCCGTCGCGAGCAGGTGAAGATTTCACACCTCCTTCACCTTGCTCCGATGTAGACGCGCCGCCCCGAGGCTCGGGATAAGTTTTTCCCGCCGTCGCTGTCAGGCGGCCAAGCGGGAGTGGCCCGTCCGCTTCTTGTCAAGTGCGTGACAAGCTTTTTGACCACGAATCAATGACTTGGATGTTCCGGTGCGGTGAGGGTGGCATCGGCGGCTTGTCCACAGGGGGTGTGGATGACTTCTGCATAAGGTTGTGGATAAGGCCGATGCCGGCCCGTGACACAACAGTGTCAAGAGGGGTGGCGAAAAATTGACCAAGCGATTTTGCGGCCGCCAGTGGGCCGCACCTTGGGGCCTGTGCCGTGACCTCGCAGGGGGCATATCCAGGTCGCGGTCGGGGCGGTGGCGACGGGCGCCGATCGCCTCGCGGTCGTATCGGTGCCTGTGCGGCACGGCAGTCCGGAGCACGCGCGGGGGCGACCATCAGGCGAGGGTGTGGCTGTCCCGAGGCGATCGCGTCGCCGCGTGCCGAAGATCCTGGATCGTGACCAGCGTGTGGCCCCGGGTTCCGCGTGAAGCCGGCGCCCTGTCAGCTTTTCCCGGCATCGCCATGGCGCCAGCCGTGCGGCGCCATGGCGGAAACCGCTGCCCTTGCTCAGGCCAGCAGGCGCAGCTTCGGCTCGCGGCTCCACTGCCGGGTCTTGGCCGCGGTCACGAAGCCCTTGCTGTCGCTGGCCTCGACCACCCCGGCGTCCTTCTGCACATTGCCGGCCTTCAGCAGCGGCTGCGCGCCGGCGTCGGCGGCGATCGCCTTGAGGTGGGCGAAGGCGTTGCTGACGAAGTCGATGGCCGCCGACTCCTTGCTCAGCCGCTTGCCGGCCTCGGCCGACAGCACCACCGCCACCGCGTCGAACACGAACGAGGGTGTGCCGGCCAGCTGGCCGTCGGCGGCCAGGCGTTTGCCGTCGCTGAGGACGGCGCCGCCGAGCTTGGGAGCGACGATCTTGACCGCCGCGCCGGCGTCGGTGGCGGCCTTGCGCAGGTCGCGCACCAGTTTCGCGTCCGAGCCCTCGTCGATCAGGATGCCGATCGCGCGGCCCTGCAGGGTCGGCTTCATGCGGCCGATGAGCTGCAGCGCCGGCGACAGCGGCAGGTCCTGCGGCGCGACCGCGGCCGGCGGCGCCGGCGGCAGCGCGTCCAGGCCCAGGCCGTCGGCGACGCGTTGCGCCAGCTTGGGATCGACGTGGCGCAGGTGCCCGACCACCGCCTCGCGCACGTGCGCGGTGTCGACCTTGGACAGCTCGAACACCAGCGCCGAGGCCACGTGCGCCTGTTCCGGCTGCGTCTGGCTGCGGTAGAACATCCGCGCCTGGCTGTAGTGGTCGGCGAAGCTCTCGGCACGCACGCGGCCCTTGGCGCCGTCGTCGGGCTGGGTGCGGTGGCTGACGAAGCCGCGCGCGGTCTCGCGCGGGCTGTCGGCCTGCAGCGAGCTGGGTTCGTAGGCGACGCGGCCCTTGGGCACGCCCATCTGCATGTGGCCGTCGCGCTGCATGTTGGCGAACGGGCACTTCGGCGCGTTGATCGGCAACTGGTGGAAGTTCGGCCCGCCCAGGCGGCTGAGCTGGGTGTCCAGGTACGAGAACAGGCGGCCCTGCAGCAGCGGGTCGTTGGAGAAGTCGATGCCGGGCACGATGTTGGCCGGGCAGTACGCCACCTGCTCGGTCTCGGCGAAGAAGTTGTCCGGCCAGCGGTCCAGCACCATGCGCCCGACGATCTGCAGCGGCACCAGTTCCTCCGGGATCAGCTTGGTGGCGTCCAGATGGTCGAACGGGAAGGCGTCGGCCTGTTCCTGGGTGAACAACTGCACGCCCAGTTCCCATTCCGGGAAGTCGCCGCGTTCGATCGCCTCGAACAGGTCGCGGCGGTGGAAGTCCGGGTCGGCGCCGGCCAGCTTCACCGCCTCGTCCCAGATCGTGGACTGCAGGCCGAGCTTGGGCCGCCAGTGGAACTTGACGAACGTGCTGCGGCCCTCGGCGTCGAGCAGGCGGAAGCTGTGGATGCCGAAGCCTTCCATCATGCGCAGCGAGCGCGGGATGGTGCGGTCGCTCATCGCCCACATGATCATGTGCAGCGATTCGGGCATCAGCGAGACGAAGTCCCAGAACGTGTCGTGTGCGCTGGCCGCCTGCGGAAAGCCGCGGTCCGGCTCCATCTTCACCGCGTGGATCAGGTCGGGGAACTTCAGCGCGTCCTGGATGAAGAACACCGGGATGTTGTTGCCCACCAGGTCCCAGTTGCCTTCCTTGGTGTAGAACTTGACCGCGAAGCCGCGCACGTCGCGCGGCGTGTCCACCGAGCCGGCGCCGCCGGCGACGGTGGAGAAGCGGGTGAACACCGGGGTCTTCACTCCGACCTCGGTGAGCAGCGCGGCGGTGGTGTACTTGGCCAGCGACTTGGTCAGTTCGAAGTAGCCGTGTGCGGCGCTGCCGCGTGCGTGCACAATGCGTTCGGGAATGCGCTCGTGGTCGAAGTGGGTGATCTTCTCGCGCAGGATGAAGTCTTCCAGCAACGTCGGCCCGCGCGGCGTGGCGCGCAGCGAGTTCTGGTTGTCGGCGACCGGAATGCCCTGATTGGTGGTCAGCGGCGGATGCGTGCCGCCGGCCTGCTGGTGCAGTTCGTCGCCATGGCCGCGCTGATCGGCGGGCGCGGCGGTGGACGTGGGGGCGGTGGACGATGCGGAATCGCTGGGCGTGCGCTTGCGGCTGGCCATGGGAGATCGCTCCGGTGCGTGGCGGAAGAAGGCGTCGCGGTGGGGTGCCCGGTGCGTGAGGATGCGGGCGCGGCGGAAGTCCCGATCCTGGGCGGCGCGGCGTGAACGAGCCGTGCAACGCGCCGCATCGCGCGCACTTGTCTACCTCGGTACGCGCACTGCGCACGCATAAAAAAACCCAGCCTCGCGCACGAGGCTGGGTCTCGGGTGCAGCGTCGAACGAGAACGCGGCTCAGACCACCGCGTCTTCCTTGTACGCATCCACCGGGATGCACGCGCACATCACGTTCTTGTCGCCGTACACGTTGTCCACGCGCGCCACCGGCGGCCAGTACTTCTGCTGCTTCAGCGTCGGCAGCGGGAACGCGGCCAGCTCGCGCGGGTAGGCGTGGGTCCACTCGCTGGCGGTGACCTGCGCGGCGGTGTGCGGGGCGTGCTTGAGCGGGTTGTCCTCGCGGTCCAGGCGGCCGTCCTCGATCGCGGCGATCTCCTCGCGGATCTGGATCATCGCGTCGATGAAACGGTCCAGCTCGTGCTGCGATTCGCTCTCGGTCGGCTCCACCATCAGCGTGCCGGCGACCGGGAAGCTCAGCGTCGGCGCGTGGAAGCCGAAGTCGATCAGGCGCTTGGCGATGTCCTCGGCGCCGATGCCGCTGGTCTTCTCCAGCGGGCGCACGTCGAGGATGCACTCGTGCGCGACCAGGCCATTGCGGCCGGTGTACAGCGTCTTGTAGTACGGCGCCAGGCGCTTGGCGATGTAGTTGGCGTTGAGCAGCGCGACCTGGGTGGCCTTGCGCAGCCCGCTGTTGCCCATCATGGTGATGTACATCCAGCTGATCGGCAGGATCGAGGCGCTGCCGAAGCTGGCGGCGCTGACCATGCCGACCTCGCCGTCGCCGCCCAGGGTCTTGGGCAGGTACGGCGCCAGATGCGCCTTCACCGCGCAAGGGCCGACGCCGGGGCCGCCGCCGCCGTGCGGGATGCAGAAGGTCTTGTGCAGGTTCAGGTGCGACACGTCCGAGCCCCACTTGCCGGGCTTGGCCAGGCCGACCAGCGCATTCATGTTGGCGCCGTCGGTGTAGACCTGGCCGCCGTGCGCGTGCACCGCTTCGCAGATCGCCACCACGTCTTCCTCGAACACGCCGTGGGTGGACGGGTAGGTGATCATCAACGCGGCTAGGCGGTCCGAATACTTCTCGGCCTTGGCGCGGATGTCGGCGACGTCGACGTTGCCGTTGCCGTCGCACTTGGTCACCACCACGGTCATGCCGCACATCTGCGCCGAGGCCGGGTTGGTGCCGTGCGCCGATTCGGGGATCAGGCAGATGTCGCGGTGGCCTTCGCCGCGGGCGCGGTGATAGGCGCGGATCGCCAGCAGGCCGGCGTACTCGCCCTGCGCGCCGGAGTTGGGCTGCAGGCTGACCGCGTCGTAGCCGGTGCACTCGACCAGCATCGCTTCCAGTTCGTCGATCAGCTGCTTGTAGCCGACGCTCTGCTCGGCCGGGGCCAGCGGATGGATCGCGCCGAACTGCGGCCAGGTCACCGGGATCATCTCGGCGGTGGCGTTGAGCTTCATGGTGCAGCTGCCCAGCGGGATCATGGTGCGATCCATCGCCAGGTCCTTGTCGGCCAGCGCGCGCATGTAGCGCAACAGTTCGTGCTCGCTGTGGTGGGTGTTGAACACCGGATGCTGCAGGAACGCGCTGTGCCGCAGCAACTGCGGCGGCAGCGCATCGGCGGTGGCGGCGTCGAGCGCGTCCACGTCGGCCTGCGCGCCGAACAGCTGCGCCAGCGCGACCACGTCGGCGCGGGTGGCGGTCTCGTCCAGGCTGATGCCCAGCGACGCGCTGTCGATCGCGCGCAGGTTGATGCCGGCCGCACGCGCCTTGGCGTGGATGGCCTCGGCATCGACGCCGGTGACGTGCAGGGTGTCGAAGAAGCGCTCGCCGACGGCGACGCCGGCGCCGCGCAGCGCCGCGGCGAGGATCGCGGCCAGGCGGTGGGTACGGCGGGCGATGCGCACCAGGCCCTCGGGGCCGTGGTACACCGCGTACATCGAGGCCATCACCGCCAGCAGCACCTGCGCGGTGCAGATGTTGGAGGTGGCCTTCTCGCGGCGGATGTGCTGCTCGCGGGTTTGCAGGGTGAGGCGATAGGCGGGGTTGCCGGCGGCGTCGATCGACACGCCGATCAGGCGGCCCGGCATCGAACGCTTGTAGGCGTCGCGGCAGGCCATGAACGCGGCATGCGGGCCGCCGAAGCCGAACGGCACGCCGAAGCGCTGCGAGTTGCCGACGACGATGTCCGCACCCCATTCGCCGGGGGCGGCGATCAGGGTCAGCGCGAGCAGGTCGGTGGCGACGGCGACCAGGCCGCCTTGCGCATGCACCGCGTCCGCCAGCGCCTGGTGATCACCGATGTGGCCGAAGCTGTCCGGATACTGCAGCAGCACGCCGAAGCACTCGGCCTGCAGCGCTTCCTCCGGCGTGCCCACGCGCAGCACGATGCCCAGCGGCTCGGCGCGGGTGCGCAGCAGTTCCAGGGTCTGCGGGTGCACCGCGTCGTGCACGAAGAAGGTGTCGGACCTGGACTTGGCCGAGCGCTTGGCCAGGGTCATCGCCTCGGCCGCGGCGGTGGCTTCGTCCAGCAGCGAGGCGTTGGCGATTTCCATGCCGGTGAGGTCGGCGCACATGGTCTGGAAGTTGATCAGCGCTTCCATGCGGCCCTGCGAGATCTCCGCCTGGTACGGCGTGTAGGCGGTGTACCAGGCCGGGTTCTCGAGGATGTTGCGCAGGATCACCTTCGGCGTGTGGGTGCCGTAGTAGCCCTGGCCGATGAAGCTGCGGAACACGGTGTTCTTGTCGGCGATGGCGCGGATCTTGGCCAGCGCCTCCTCCTCGGTGATGGCGTCGGGCAACGCCAGCGCGGCGGGCGACTTGATGTTGCCGGGCACGATGGCGTCGGTCATCGCCTCCAGCGAGTCGTGGCCGACGGTGCGCAGCATGTGCGCGATCTCGGCGTCGTTCGGGCCGATGTGGCGCTCGATGAAGGCGCAGTGGTGTTCGAGGTCGCGCAGCGAAGAGGTGTGAGACATGGCAGTCGTCCGGCTGAGGAAGGCACGAGGAGGCGGGGACGCGCGCAAGGCCGTCGTCGGGCCGCAGCGGCGGGCACGATCGACGGGAAGCACGCGTCTTCCCAATGCCCCTCTGTCCTTTTGCCTGAGAGTTTGGAAGCGGCGGCTGGCGCTGCGCTTCGTGCCCCTTCGGCGCCGGGTTTGACCGGTCTCTCCAGAGTCTTGGTGCGGGTGGTATCGGGCCTGAGCGATTACGGGCGTTTGCGCCTTCGGCAGCGGGTCGCCCCGCTTCTCCCACCTTGCTGCGCCGCGATTATAACGTGGCCGGCGGCGCCCACGGCGTGCCGCACGCACCCACGCCAGCCTGAATGGGCAAGCCGCGGCGGATGCGCGCCTGCGGCCGCAGCGCGTATCATGGCCGCACTCCCTTTTCTCGCGCCCGTCCATGCCGGACGGCGTCGCCGCGCGTGCGCCCGTCCTGCGGCCGCCGCGGCCGGCTTTCAGGATGATGTCCCCATGACGCTCCCGTCCGTGTCCACACGCCGCATGGCCCTGTTGCTGGCCGGGCTGGCGATGTTCGGTCCGTTCTCCATCGACACGATCTTCCCGGCGTTCCCGCAGCTGGCGCAGCGCCTGCATGCCGATCCGGTGGCGATCCAGCAGACGGTGAGCGTGTACCTGCTGGCCTACGCGCTGATGGGCCTGGCCCACGGGCCGCTGTCCGACGCGTTGGGACGGCGCCGGGTGATCGTGGCCGGGCTGGTCGTGTTCATCCTGGCCTCGGCCGGCTGTGCGCTGTCGCGCGACCTGCCGACCCTGCTGGTGTTCCGCGCGCTGCAGGGCGTCTCGGCCGGCGTCGGCATGATCGTCGGTCGCGCGGTGATCCGCGATCTGTTCCACGGCGACGATGCGCAGCGGCTGATGAGCCAGGTGTCGATGATCTTCGGCATCGCCCCGACGATCGCGCCGGTCATCGGCGGCTGGATCCTGGGCAGCGGCCGCGGCTGGCCGACGATCTTCTGGTTCCTGGTCGGCTTCTCCTCGCTGTTGCTGGTCGCGACCCTGCGCTGGATGCCGGAGACGCATCCGCCGCAGGCGCGGACGCCGCTGGCGCCGCGCACGCTGCTGCGCGACTACATCGGCATCGCGCTGAATCCGCGGTTCCAGCGGCTGGCCGCGGCCGGCGCGTTCAATTTCGGCGGGGTGTTCCTGTACATCGCCTCGGCGCCGGTGTTCATGATCGACCTGCTGGGCAAGACCGAGCGCGACTTCGCCTGGCTGTTCCTGCCCACCATCGGCGGCATGACCCTGGGCGCGTTCCTGTCCGGGCGCATGGCCGGGCGGCTGGGGCCGATGCGCCAGGTGCGCTTCGGCTTCGTCTGCTGCGGCCTGTCGATGGCCGGCAACATCGCCTACACCGCGCTGGCGCCTGCCATCGCGCTGCCGTGGGCGGTGCTGCCGATCTTCTTCGCCGGCCTGGGCACCGCGCTGATCTTCCCGATCCTGGCGCTGGCGGTGCTGGACATGTACCCGCGCCAGCGCGGGCTGGCCTCCTCGCTGCAGGCCTTCACCCAGTTGATGGTGACCGTGCTGGTGGCCGGGGTGCTGTCGCCGCTGCTCAGCGGCCATGCCCTGCACCTGGCGCTGGGTTCGGGCGCGTTCTTCCTGCTCGGCTGGGGCTTCTGGCGTTGGGAGCGGCGCAGCGGCAAGCGCCTGCCGCGGCCGGATGCGCAGGTGCCGCGGCTGGAACCGGCCGACCCGCTGTGAGCATCGCCGCGGTTGGGCTATCGTCGTCGGGTCATCGTTGAGGAAACCGCATGTCCATCCAGTCCAAGCAGCGCCGCGACCTGCGCAAGAAGCTGGCCGAGCGCCTGCGCCACCGCGCCGAGGGCGCCGCGCCGGCCGCGCCCATCGAACCGCATGCGGAACTGCGCGACCAGCAGCGCACCTTGCTGGCCGGCATCGTGCGCCGCGACGGCGAGTGGGTGCTGGGCATGGACGGGCGCATCGCCGGGCAGAGCGAGAGCGCCGCGCAGGTGCTCTCGCTGATCATGCAGGCGGCGGAGCTGCACGAGCGCGCCGGCACGCCGGTGCGGTTGATGTACTCGGACGCGCTGAAGGACGCGGCGCAGGCCGATGCGCAGGCGCAGGGCCTGAGCTTCGAGGAGTTCAAGACGCGCCACGCCCAGGTCATGCGTCGCGACGACGGCGCGGCGGCTCCGGCCTGAGGCATGGGCCAGAGCGCCGGCCAGGCTGCGCAGGAGGCCGTGTCGCTGGCGCGGGTGCGGCGCCGCGACGGCATCGCGCTGATCCAGGCGCACCGCGCCAGCGTCGCCCTGCATCACCCGTGGACCTACCCGTTCACCGATGTGCCTGGCTTCGAGGCCTGGTACGCGCAGACTCTGGACGGCAGCAACATCGCCCTGCTGGCGCGCGAACGCAGCAGCGGCGCGCTCGCCGGCCTGTTCACCTTCAGCCAGGTGGTCGGCGGCTGCTTCCAGAGCGCCTACCTCGGCTACCACGCCATGGCCGGCTGCGAAGGCCGCGGACTGATGACGCATGCGCTGCGCCTATGCGTGGCCTACGCCTTCGCCGAACTGGGCCTGCACCGGGTGGAAGCCAACATCCAGCCGGACAACACCCGCTCGCTGGCGCTGGCGCAGCGCGCCGGCTTCCGCCGCGAAGGCTATTCGCCACGCTACCTGCGCATCGGCGGGGTGTGGCGCGACCACGAGCGCTGGGCGCGGTTGGTGGACGACTGAGCTGGCGGTGGCCCATGCGGCTGGCAGCGCTCAATGCCGAGACGGTGGCGTGGTCGGGGCCGGCGTAGGGGATGCGGGCGAGGTGGTTTGCGCCGAGACAGGCGCCGACGCCTCCCATCCGCACATCCGCCCCTGGTTCTGTTGCTTGAGCCACTCCTGCATCGGTGCGAAGTATTCCAGCAGCGGGCCGGCGTCGATGCGCTCGCTGCCGGTCAGTTCCTTGAGCGTGGCCTGCCACGGCTGGCTGGCGCCACGTTGCAGCATCGACCAGAACTTCTGTCCGGCCTCCTTGTTGCCGTAGAAGGTGCACTCGTACAGCGGGCCCTTGTAGCCGGCGGCGTCGCACAGGCTCTTGTAGAACTGGAACTGCAGGATGTGCGAGAGGAAGTAGCGGGTGTAGGGGGTGTTGGCCGGCACGTGGTACTTGGCGCCGGGGTCGAAGAAGTCCTCGCCGCGCGGTGTCGCCGGCGCCACGCCCTGGTACCTGGCCTTCAGCTCCCACCAGGCCTGGTTGTAGCGGTCCGGGGCGATCGAGCCGTCGAACACGCCCCAGCGCCAGCGGTCGATCATCAGCCCGAACGGCAGGAACGCGACCTTGCTCAGGGCCATGCGCATCTGCGCGTTGATCAGCGCCTCGCGGCCGACCTGCGGTGCGTCGACCAGGCCGATCGAATGCAGGTACTGCGGGGTCATCGCCAGCACCACGGTGTCGCCGATGGCTTCGTGGAAGCCGTCGTTGGCACCCGCCTGGAACAGCGGCGGCAGCGGGTTGTAGGCCAGGTCGTAATAGACGTGGCCGAGTTCGTGATAGATGGTGGTGAAGTCCTCTTCGTTCGGCTTGACGCACATCTTGGTGCGCACGTCGCCGGCCATGTCCATGTCCCAGGCGCTAGCGTGGCAGACCACGTCGCGGTCCAGCGGCTTGATGAACTGGCTGCGCGTCCAGTAGCTGTCGGGCAGCCTGGGCATCGCCAGCGAGGTGTAGAAGTCCTGCGCGCGCTCGGTCATCTGCCGCGCGCTGAGCAACTGCGCCTCGCGCTGGGCCATGAACCGCGCTTCCGGCGAGGTGTCGCCGTTGCGCCGCGCCAGCGCCGCGCTCAGGTTGCCCTGGTACTGCCGCTCCAGTGCGTCGGTGATGTCCAGGCTGCCGGCGCCGGGGTAGGGCTGCAGCAGGTCCCACAGGTTGCTCCAGTCCTGCTGCCACATGTTGCCGAGCAGATGGGCTGGCAGCAGGCCGCCGGCCAGTTCGCCCTTGTCCTTGCCGTATTCGGCGTCGAGCTTGCCGCGCGCGTAGCAGTGCAGTTGTTCGTACAGCGGCTTGACCTGGGTCCACAGCCGGTCGGTCTCGGCGGCGAGCTGTGCCGGCGGCATGTCGTAGCCGCTGCGCCACAGTGCGCCGGTGTCGGCGTAGCCCATGTCGCGCGCGCCTTCGTTGACCAGTTCGACGAAGCGCTGGTAATCCTTGCGCATCGGTTGCACGGCGGCGTGCCAGCCCTGCCAGGCATCCAGTTGCTGGTCGTAGTCGCGACTGCGGCGCAGCACGTCCTCCAGTTCGCCCAACTGCCGGCAACGGCGCGCGTCGCCCTCGCCGGTGCAGTAGGACGCGGCACCGTAGGCGCCTTCCATCTTCGTCGCCAGCCCGGCCAGTTCGCCCAGCCGCGCCGGATCGCGTGGCGCCGGCATCGCGGTCATCTGCTGCAGCAGGCGCAGTGCGCGGGCGCTGTCGGCCGACATCGGCTTGCCGTCGTAGCGCCGGGCCTGCGCGATCCAGCCGTTGAGCGTGGTCAGCCAGCGCGCGTTGGCCCTGGCCGCCAGTCGCTCGCTGTCGCCGTTGATGTAGGTCGCCGACAGCCACTGCGCCGCAGTCAGTTCCGGCAGCAGCGCGCGGTACTCCTCGTTGATGCGGGCGACGAACTGGTCGGCGCTCTCGCCCTGGGGCTGGGCCGCGGCGGGGGCGGCGGTCTCGGCCGCGGGTTCCTTGCGGCAGGCGGACAGCGTCAGCAGGCTCGCGCCGAGGCACAGCGC
>NZ_NKUH01000101.1:0-23832 GCF_009192895.1 Xanthomonas sp. LMG 12460
CGCCCCTTCGGGGCACCTTCTCCCAAAGGGAGAAGGGAGAAGCCGGCTCCGGTCGGATGGCTGAGCCCCTCTCCCTCCGGGAGAGGGGTTGGGGTGAGGGTCCGGGCGCGCAGCGCACCCGCAAATCCCCAATCCCGAATCCCCAATCCCGAATCCCCAATCCCGAATCCCCAATCCCGAATCCCCGCTAGTAAAGAATGCGCGTCCGCAACGTCCCCGCCACCTGCGCCAGTTCCTCCTTCAGCACCGCCGCCTGCTCCTCGCTGGCGCCGACATCGATCACCACGTAGCCGACCTTGGGGTCGGTGCGCAGGAACTGGCCGTCGATGTTGACGTTGTGGCGCGAGAACAGTTCGTTGATCTGCGACAGCACGCCCGGCACGTTGCGGTGGATGTGCAGCAGGCGCAGGCTCTCGGCGTGCTCGGGCAGGGTCACCTCGGGGAAGTTCACCGCCGACAGGGTGCTGCCGTTGTCGCTGTAGCGCACCAGCTTGGCCGCCACTTCCACGCCGATGTTGTCCTGCGCTTCCAGCGTGCTGCCGCCGACGTGCGGGGTCAGGATCACGTTGTCGTGCGCGGCCAGCGGCGATTCGAACAGGTCGCCGTTGCCCTTGGGTTCGATCGGGAACACGTCCACCGCAGCGCCGCCGATGTGGCCGCTGCGCAGCGCCGCGGCCAGGGCATCGATGTCGATCACCGTGCCGCGCGAGGCGTTGATCAGGTGCGCGCCCGGCTTCATCTGCGCCAGCTGCGTGGCGCCGATCATGTCGCGGGTGGCGGCGGTTTCCGGCACGTGCAGGGTGACCACGTCGGCGCGCACCAGCAGGTCGTCCAGGTCGGTGGCGGTGCGGGCGTTGCCCAGCGACAGCTTGGTCTCGATGTCGTGGAAGATCACCTGCATGCCCAGCGCCTCGGCCAGCACGCCTACCTGGGTGCCGATATGCCCGTAGCCGACGATGCCCAGCACCTTGCCGCGCGTCTCGTGGCTGCCGGCGGCCGACTTCGACCAGCCGCCGCGGTGGCATTCGGCGTTCTTCTGCGGAATGCCGCGCAACAGCAGGATGGCCTCGGCGATCACCAGCTCGGCGACGCTGCGGGTGTTGGAGTAGGGCGCGTTGAACACCGGAATGCCGGCCAGTTCGGCGGCGTCCAGGTCGACCTGGTTGGTGCCGATGCAGAAGCAGCCGACCGCGATCAGGCGCTTGGCGTGGGCCAGCACCTCGGCGCTGAGCTGGGTGCGCGAGCGGATGCCGACGATGTGCGCCTCGGCGATGCGCTGCTTGAGCTCGTCTTCCGGCAGCGACTTGGCGTGCAGCTCGATCTGCGAGTAGCCGGCCGCGCGGAACACGTCGACGGCGGTCTGGCTGATGCCTTCGAGCAGCAGCACGCGGATATCCTGCTTCGGAAACGAGGTCTTCTTGGGCGACATTGCGGCGAGGGAGCGATGGCCAACGGGCCGGTCACTATGCCAGATGGCTTCGCGCTTTGGTGCGCCGCAATAGGATGCCGGGAGACCGTGGATGCAACGCCGGTGGACGGTTTCAGGTGCATCGATTGGCGGTGGCCGGCGGGGGATTCGGGAGTGGGGAGTGGGGATTCGCAAACGCGGCGACCTGCTGGCCGCGAACTGGACGCCGTTGCGCAAGGCTGGCACGCTTGAACGATTGTCTACGCTTCGACTTCTCCACTTATGACCGACCCGCGCCTGGATGCCCTGGCCCTTGCCGTTCCCGGCCTGCGCCTGAAGACCGATCCCGCCGACCTCGAGCACTACGGCCGCGACTGGACCCGGCGCTGGACCCCGGCGCCGCTGGCGATCGCGTTGCCGGCGACAGTGGAGGAGGTGCAGGCGGTGCTGCGCTGGGCCAACGACCACGCGGTGGCGGTGGTGCCCTCCGGCGGCCGCACCGGCCTGTCCGGCGGCGCGGTGGCCGCGCACGGCGAACTGGTGCTGAGTCTGGAGCGGATGAACAAGGCGCTGGCGTTCGATCCGGTCGACCGCACCCTCACCGTGCAGGCCGGGATGCCGCTGGAGGCAGTGCACAACGCCGCGCGCGAGCACGGGCTGCTTTACCCGGTGGACTTCGCCGCGCGCGGGTCGTGCTCGATCGGCGGCAACATTGCCACCAATGCCGGCGGTATCCGCGTGATCCGCTACGGCAATACCCGCGAGTGGATCGCCGGGTTGAAGGTGGTCACCGGCAGCGGCGAATTGCTCGAGCTCAACCGCGGGCTGATCAAGAATTCCAGCGGCTACGATTTCCGCCAGTTGCTGATCGGCTCCGAAGGCACCCTCGGCATCGTGGTCGAAGCCACCCTGCGCCTCACCGACCCGCCGCCGCCGAGCAACGTGATGCTGCTGGCGCTGCCCTCGTTCGAGGTGCTGATGCAGGTGTTCGCCGCATTCCGCAGCCGGCTGCAGCTGGAGGCGTTCGAGTTCTTCACCGACCGTGCGCTGCAGCACGTGCTGGCGCACGGCGCGCAGGCGCCGTTCGACACCGTCTATCCGTACTACGTGGTCACCGAGTACGCCAGCGGCAACGAGGCGCAGGAGGCCGCGGCGCTGGCCGCGTTCGAGGCCTGCATGGAGCAGGGCTGGGTACTGGACGGGGTGATCAGCCAGAGCGAGGCGCAGGCCGCGCAGCTGTGGCGCCTGCGCGAAGGCATTACCGAGGCGGTGGCGCGTTACACCCCCTACAAGAACGACGTGTCGGTGCGGATCTCGGCGATGCCGGCGTTCCTGGCGCGGACCCAGGCGCTGCTCGGCGAGGCCTACCCGCAGTTCGAGGTGGTGTGGTTCGGCCACATCGGCGACGGCAACCTGCACATCAACGTGCTCAAGCCCGAGGCCACTGCGCCGGCGGAGTTCATCGCCGCCTGCGAGCACGTCACCAAGCTGCTGGCGCAGGTGCTGGCCGAGCACGGCGGCAGCATCTCCGCCGAGCACGGCATCGGCCTGGTCAAGAAACCCTACCTGGACAGCACGCGCAGCGCCGAGGAGATCGCGTTGATGCGCGCGGTCAAGCGCGTGTTCGATCCGTCCGGGCTGCTCAATCCGGGCAAGCTGTTCGACCCCTGAGTCCGGCCTGGCACCGCTGCCGCGCGGCCCGTTCAGGCGCTGCGCGGGGCGGACCGCTAGGCTATGCGGCGCGGCGCTGGCCGTCCCCTTTTTCACGATCCCGTTTGGAACGATTGCGATGACCCGAGTGACCGCGCGCTGCGCCCTGCTGTTCGCCCTGATCCTGCCCGCGTTCGCGCAGGCGTCCAGCTTCGCCGGCAGCTCCGCCGGTTCGGCCTCGGCCGGCTCGGCCGGCAGCTCGGCGTCCTCGGACAGCAGTTCCAACAACGACAAGGTGGTGCTGCAGGCGCGCGACGACGCGGCCGGCTTCGTCGCTAGCGCCGGCCGCATCCGCGGCGTGCAACTGGAAGCGGCGCTGCGCGTGCTGCGCGAGCGCAACCCGCAGGCGCAACAGGCCAGCGATCTGGAACTGGCGCAGGCGATCCTGGCGCTGTGATCGCGCGCCGGCCACGGCGCCTGCGCGCGCGGTGGCTGGCGGTCCTGGCGCTGGCTGCTGCGATGCCCGCAGCGGCCGCGCCGCTGTCTGCCGACGAGAGCGGGCTGAGCCCAGCCGAGCGCACCGCCAGCCAGGCCGTGCTGGCTGCGGCGCAGGCGCGGCTGCCGCCGGCCTGGACCGCGGCGCTGCCGGCAGGGCTGCCGCTGCAGTGGCGCGACGACCTCCCCGCACAGGTGCACGGGCGCGCGCAGGCCAAACGCCTGCTGTTGAACAAGCGCCTGCTGCGCGACTGGATGGCGGCAGAGGATCCCGACACCGATCCTGCCGTCGATCCGGCGCGGCGGCCGGCGCTGACCGCCTTGCTGCACGAACTGGCGCACTTCTACGACCGCTCCGCGGCGGGGCGGCTGTCGTCCGATCCACGCCTGCTGGATCTGGCCGGCTGGCAGGTCAGCCCGATGCGCCTGGGCCTGCGCCGCGGCCAGAACCGGTTCACCGAGCGCAGCCCGGATCGCTACGAATTGCAGTCGCCGGCCGAGTTCGTGGCGGTGAATCTCGAGCACTTCCTGCTCGATCCGGACTACGCCTGCCGGCGGCCGGCGCTGGCCCGCTACTTCGCCGCGCGCCTGGCATGGACGCCACCGGCGAGCGCATGCGCGCCCGGCCAGGTGTTCGTGCAGGACCCGCTGGCCGACGCGGCCGCCTTGCTGCAGGTGGACCCGGCGCGGATCTACGCGGTGGACTACCTGCTGGCCGAAGGCAATGCGCAGCCGATGAGCCACTGGGGCCACAGCATGCTGCGCCTGGTGATCTGCGCGCCGGGGCGGCCGCTGGGCCCGGCATGTCGGCTGGACCTGGCCGAGCACCGGGTGCTGTCGTTCCGCGCCTTCGTCGACGACGTGCAGATTTCCAACCTGCGCGGGCTCACCGGCTCCTACCCGTCGCGACTGTTCGTGCTGCCGCTGCGCCAGGTGGTGGACGACTACACCCAGGTGCAGTTGCGCGGCCTGCAGTCGCTGCCGTTGCGGCTGTCGCGCGAAGAGATCGCCGCGCTGCTGGAGCGTGCCGCGCAACTGCACTGGAGCTACGACGGCCGCTATTACTTCCTGAGCAACAACTGCGCGGTGGAGACCTACGCCTTGTTGCACGACGGCGTGCCGCGGTTGGCGGCCGCGCACCTGTCCGGGATCAGCCCGACCGGCCTGCGCCGGCGCCTGGTACGGGCCGGCATCGCCGATGCGTCGGTGTTCGACGACGCCGACGCGGCGGTGCGCGATGGCTACTTCTTCCCGGCGGCGAGCGCGCATTTTGCGCAGATGTTCGCGGTGGCGCGCGGCTCCCTGGCACTGCCGGCCCGCAATGCCGACGCGTGGCTGGACCTGCCGGCCGCGCAGCGCGCGCCGTGGCTTGAGCGTGGCGACCTGCGTGCCAGTGCCGCCTTGTTGCTGCTGGAGAACGCCGCCCGCCGCCGCGCCGAACAGCGTGGGCGCGATGCGTTGAAACAGCGCTATCTGGGCAAGCCGCTGCCGACCGCGGTGGCCGGTGCGGGCGAGCGCGATGCGGGTGCCGACACGCGTGACGCTGCCAGCGCGGTGCGTGCCGTGCTGGCCGAGCAAGGGCTATTGAGCCAACCGGCGAGCCTGCTGCAGGGGCAGCCGGGCTATGGCCTGCCGCAGGCGCAGGAACGTGCCTGGCTGCAGGTGCAGGGACAGGCACGGATCGCGGCGCTGCACGACGACGGCGCCGCGCTGCAGACGCGCCTGCGCGGGTTGCTGCCGGCGCCGCTGCAGGCGGACCTGGCGCAGATCGATGCCAACCTGGCGACGCTGGGCGCACGCCTGCGCACGCTCAATCGCGAAGCCGGTGGACTGCAGTTGGAGTCGCCGTCGCTGTTGCGGCAGCGTGGTGGGCAGCCGTAGCGCAGCGTGCGGGCTTGCGATGCGAGGCGATCGAAGGGAACTGGATCGCGCGTGCGGTTGACGGCGGCGCGGTCGCGGCGTGAGTCCGCAGCACCTGTGCTTCGCAGGCGCAGCCGTGTTCGCATGAAGGAAGACTGATAGCTCCATGGGTCGGGACTGAAGTCCCTCCCACAGAAACGCGGCGCAGCTTCCAACCCATTTATGTAGGGGCGGCTTCAGCCGCGACGAGCGAAGACGCGAAGCAGGCCGATGTCGACGGCCGTCAGGGCCGACGCCGATGCCCGCAAGGGCGCCACCTTGCCGGCCGGCAAGCCGTCATCACGGCAGCTCAAGACCCGCATCCTCGCCGTAGCGGCGCAGCCAGGCGTCGCGCGGCGGATCCTGGCGGTACTGTGCACGCAGCGTCGCCCAGGTCTGTTCGTTGCCGTCGCAGTACTTGGCCATCGCCTGCTCCAGTTCGCGCCGCCGCGCCGCGTCGTAGGGCTCTTCGCCGGCGAAATGGGTGCAGGTGTCCTGGCGCGCGACGAAGGCGCGGATCGGCTCGGGCAGCGTGCAGAAACCGTCGTGGTGCTCGGGATCGACCGCGTCGGGAATCGTGCACGCGGGCTTGGGGGCGGCCGCGGTGGCCGGCGTCACCGGCGCGGCGAGCGCCAGCACCGGCACGGCCAGCAGCAGGCCGAGGCAGGCGGGCCGCGGCGCATGCGCGGCGCTGCCTGTGCGGGAGACGTGGGTGACACGGCGCCCGCGCATGGGCTCAGTCGGCGCGACCGGCGAACTCGCCGGTGGTGGTGTTGACCAGCACGCGCTCGCCGTTGCCGATGTACTCCGGCACCATGATCTCGATGCCGGTATTGAGCTTGGCCGGCTTCGGGCGCTTGGTGGCGGTGCCGCCCTTGAGCTCAGGCGGGGTCTCGATCACTTCCAGGGTCACGCTCTGCGGCAACTGGATCGCCACCGGCTGGTCGTCGATGACCTGCACGTAGATGCCGCTGAGGCCGTCGGTGATGTAACCCGCATCGGTGCCGATCGCATCGGCGTCCAGGGTGTAGGGGGTGTAGTCCTCGTCGTCGAGGAACACGAAGGCCTCGCCGTCCTTGTACGAGAAGGTGGACTGGCGGCGCATCAGCTCGACTTCGCGCAGGTCGTCGTCGCCGTCGAAGCTGGCATCGAGCTTGTTGCCGCCCGGCACGCTGTACATCACGAAGCGGAAGCGCACGTTGCCGCCGCGGCCCTGCGGCGAGCTGCGCTCGATGTCGCGGATCTGGTACACGCCGTTGTTGTACTCGACGACGTTGCCTTTCTTGATTTCGTTGGCTTTCATTTGGGGCTGGGAATCGGGAGTTGGGAATCGGGAATGGGAAAAGCAAAGGCGGAGAACTGGCAATCGGAGGGAAGCGCTTTTGCGATTCCCCATTCCCGATTCTCCATTCCCCGCTACTTCGGCGCCAACCGCACCGCGCCGTCGAGGCGGATGGTTTCGCCGTTGAGGTAGCGGTTGCGCAGCAGGAACATCACCGTGTCGGCGAATTCGTCCGGGCGGCCGAGACGCGAAGGATACGGGATCGAGGCGGCCAGCGACTGCTGCACGGCCTCGGGCATGCCGTCGACCATCGGGGTCCAGAAGATGCCCGGGGCGATGGTGTTGACGCGGATGCCGAAGCGCGCCAGTTCGCGCGCCATCGGCAGGGTCATCGCCACCACGCCACCCTTGGACGCGGCGTAGGCGGCCTGGCCGATCTGGCCTTCGTAGGCGGCGACGCTGGCGGTGTTGACGATGACGCCGCGCTCGCCGTCCTCGCCCGGGGCGTTGTGCTGCATCAGGTCGGCGGCGGCCTTGGCGACGTTGAAGCTGCCGACCAGGTTGACCATCACCGTGCCCTGGAAGGTGGCCAGCGGCATCGGCGCCTCCTTGCCCAGCACGCGGCCAGCGCCGAGGATGCCGGCGCAGTTGATCGCGGCATTGAGGCCGCCGAGGAAGCCCTGTGCTGCGCCGAGCTGCGCAGCCACCTGGGCCTCGTCGCTGACGTCGGTGCGCAGGTAGCAGGCCCGGTCCGCGCCCAGGGCGGCGACCGCGGCCGCACCCTTGTCGTCGTTCAGGTCGAACAGCGCGACCTTGCCGCCTTCGGCGACGATGCGTTGCGCCACAGCCAGGCCGAGGCCGGACACGCCGCCGGTGACCACCGCTTTCAGATCGGCAAGCTGCATGGATGTTCCCTCCCAGGAAAACGCCCAGTTTAGAGGCTGCCGCCCCATCGCGGCGAGATCGGCGACGGGCCGCGGCGTGCAGGTCCGTCGCCGGGTAAGGAACTGCCGCGGCTCAGCCCTCGGCGGCCAGCGCCTGGCCGACCTTGCTGCCGGTCGGCCGGCCCAGTTTCTGCGCCAGCCAGCGGCCGGTCGCGGCCAGCGCGGGCAGGTCGATGCCGGTCTCCACGCCATTGCCGTGCAGCAGGTAGACCACGTCCTCGCTGGCCACGTTGCCGCTGGCACCCTTGGCATATGGGCAGCCGCCGGCGCCGGACACCGCGGCATCGACCACGCGCACGCCTTCTTCCAGGCAGGCGGCGATGTTGGCCAGGGCCTGGCCGTAGGTGTCGTGGAAGTGCACCGCCAATGCGTCCATCGGCACCACGGCGGCGACCGCGCGCAGCATCGCCCGCGCCTTGCCTGGCGTGCCCACGCCGATGGTGTCGCCCAGCGAGATCTCGTAGCAGCCCATCGCATGCAGCCGCTGCGCCACCCGCACCACGTCGGCCAGGGGGACGTCGCCCTGGTAGGGGCAGCCGAGCACGGTGGACACGTAGCCGCGGACCTTGACACCGTCCGCCGCCGCGCGTTCCAGCACCTGCGCGAAGCGCGCCAGCGATTCGTCGATGCCGGCATTGGTATTGGTGCGGTTGAACGTCTCCGAGGCGGCGGTGAACACGGCCACCTCGCGCACGCCGACCGCGGTCGCGCGTTCGTAGCCCTGCAGGTTCGGCACCAGCACCGGATAGTCCACGCCCGGCACCTGCGCGATGCCGGCGTAGACCTCGGCCGCGTCGGCCAGTTGCGGGACCCATTTCGGGCTGACGAAGCTGGTCGCCTCGATGCTGCGCAGGCCGGTGCGCCCCAGTCGCGCGATCAGCTCGATCTTGTCTTCCGTGGCGACCCAGGCCTTCTCGTTCTGCAGGCCGTCGCGCGGGCCGACTTCGACGATGCGCACGCGGTCGCTCATTCGCGGAATTCCTGCGCCGTTGGCCGGGCGCTGCGCACGAAGCGGGAAGCAAAGAGGGTCATGGGATTCCTGATGAAGAGAAGCGGTGAAGCAGCGGCAGGCATGGTTGGCGCCAGGTGCACCGGGCGCAATGAGGCAGCGCGGATCAGGCCGACGCCGGGCGGTGGCAGACCGCTTCGATGTTGTGGCCGTCCGGATCCAGCAGGAACGCGCCGTAGTAGTCGGGGTGGTAGTGCGGGCGCAGGCCCGGTGCGCCGTGGTCGCGGCCGCCGGCGGCCAGGCCGGCGCGATGGAACGCGTCCACCTGCGCGCGGCTGGCGGCGACGAAAGCCACGTGCACGCCATTGTCGCCGGCGTCGCGGCCGCCATCGGCGATCCAGAAGCTGGGCTTGCCGTCGCGCCCGAAACCGACGTGGCGCTGGCCGCCGCTTTCCTCGGCGCTCACCTGCATCACCACGTCCAGCTCCAGCGCGGCCAGGGCGGCGCGGTAGAAGGTCAGGCTGCGGTCGAGGTCGCTGCAGCGCAGGCCGAGATGGTCGATCGGGTTCATGGACTAGCCCTCCAGGCCGGTTCGCGTTTCTCCAGGAACGCATTCAGTCCTTCCTGGCCTTCGGCCGAGACCCGCAATTGCGCGATCAGGGCGGCGTTGGCCTGGTCCAGCGCATCGCGCTCGCCGCCGGCGGCGACCCGCCGCACCAGGGCCTTGGCGCCGGCGGCGGCCAGCGGCCCGGCCTGGCCGAGCAGGGCGACCTGGCGCTGCACCGCCGCGTCCAGCGCCTCCGGCGCCACCGCCTGGTGGACCAGGCCGATCTGCGCCGCGGTGGCGGCGTCGAAGGTTTCCGCGCTGGCGAACCAGCGCCGCGCCTGGCGCGCGCCGATCGCGGCGATCACGTACGGCGAGATCACCGCCGGCAGCAGGCCCAGGCGGCTTTCGCTGAGCGCGAAGCGCGCATCGGTGGCGGCCACGGCGATGTCGCAGCAGGCGACCAGGCCCACCGCGCCACCGAACGCCGCGCCTTGCACCCGCGCCACCGTGGGCTTGGGCAGTTCGTCGAGCAGACGCATCAGCCGCGCCAGGGCCAGCGCATCGTCCAGGTTCTCCTGTTCGCCGGCGCCGGCCATCGAGCGCATCCACTGCAGGTCGGCACCGGCCGAGAACGCCGCGCCGGCACCGGCCAGGACCAGTACCTGCACCTGCGGATCGGCGCCGATCTGCAGCAGGGCGTCGCTGAGCTGGACGATCAGCGCGGCGTCGAAGGCGTTGCGGACCTCGGGTCGGTTCAACTGCAGGGTCAGGACCTTGCCGGATCGTTGCAACAACAGGGCATCGCTCATCGAACACGCTCGTACAAAGGGAAAACGGCAGCCATACGGCGATCATAGCCGGCCGTGCCGGTCCCGCCATGACGCGCCGCGGCGATGCTACAATTGATAACCATTCTTATCGACGGAACGTGCTGTGACGTTGTCCGACATGCCGTTGCGCAGCAGCGCCCTCGTGGAATCCGTGCACGACCGCCAGGCCAACGACGCCATCGCCCGGCGTCTGCGCGAGCTGGGCTTCGTCGCCGGCGAACAGGTGCAGGTGCTGGCCAGCGGGCCGATCGGTGGCGAACCGCTGCTGGTGCAGGTGGGGTATACGCGCTTCGCGCTGCGGCGCAGCGAGGCGGCACGGGTGCAGGTCAGCGCGCTGGACGAGGTGCGCTCGTGAGCGCGGTGGCCGCGCCGCTGCGCCTGGCCCTGGTCGGCAACCCGAACTGCGGCAAGACCGCGCTGTTCAATCAGTTGACCGGCAGCAAGCAGAAGGTCGCCAACTACGCCGGCGTCACCGTCGAGCGCAAGGAGGGCCGCTTCCGCGCGCCGTCCGGGCGCGAGTTCGCGGTGCTGGATCTGCCCGGCGCCTACAGCCTGCAGCCGGCCAGCCTGGACGAGGCGATCACCCGCGACCTGTGCCGCGGCTTCTACCCGGGCGAACCGGCGCCGGACGTGCTGGTCTGCGTGGTCGACGCCACCAATCTGCGCCTGCACCTGCGCTTCGCGCTGGAACTGCGCGAGCTGGGCAAGCCGATGCTGGTGGCCTTGAACATGGTCGACGCGGCGCAGCGCCGCGGCATCCAGATCGACCGCCAGGCGCTGGAACAGGCGCTGGGCGTGCCGGTGATCGAGACCGTGGCGGTGCGCCGCAACGGCGCCCGCGCCCTGGTCGAGCGGCTGGACGCGCTGGCGCCGGCACTGCCGCCGGCGGTGGCGCCGAGCGAAGGGCAGGGCGACTACCACCAGCAGGTGCGCGCGATCCTGGCGGCGGCGGTGTCGATGCCGACCCGCACCTCGCGGGTGGACGATGCGCTGGACCGTTGGCTGCTGCATCCGGTGGCCGGCCTGGTGACCCTAGTGCTGGTGATGTTCCTGATCTTCCAGGCGGTTTTCGCCTGGGCGCAGCCTGTGATGGACCTGATCGACGGTGGGACCAAGGCGCTGGGCGTCTGGGTCGGCGGAACGCTGCCGGAGGGACCGTTGAACAGCCTGCTGGTGGACGGCATCATCGCCGGCCTCGGTGGGGTGGTGGTGTTCCTGCCGCAGATCCTGATCCTGTTCGCCTTCATCCTGGCGCTGGAGGAATCCGGCTACCTGCCGCGCGCGGCGTTCCTGCTCGACCGCATGATGGCCGCGGCCGGCCTGTCCGGGCGCTCGTTCATCCCGCTGCTGTCCAGCTTCGCCTGCGCCGTGCCTGGGATCATGTCCACGCGCAGCATCCAGGACCCGCGCGATCGCCTGGCGACCATCCTGGTGGCGCCGCTGATGACCTGTTCGGCACGCCTGCCGGTGTACACCTTGCTGATCGCCGCGTTTGTGCCGCAGAAGCAGGTGTGGGGCGTGCTCAATCAGCAGGGCCTGGTGTTGTTCGGCCTGTACGTGGCAGCGATCGTCAGTGGTTTGGCGGTGTCGTGGACGATGAAGAAGTGGCGCCGCGACAAGGGCGAGCATCCGCTGCTGCTGGAACTGCCGTCCTACCGCGTGCCGCACCTGCGCGATCTGGCGCTGGGCCTGTGGGAGCGCGCGGCGATCTTCCTCAAGCGCGTCGGCGGCATCATCCTGGCGTTGACCATCCTGCTGTGGTTCCTGCTGAACTTTCCGGCGCCGCCGGCCGACGCCACCCTGCCGGCGATCGACTACAGCTTCGCCGGCCGCATCGGCCATGCCATGACCACGGTATTTTCGCCGCTCGGCTTCAACTGGCAGATCTGCATCGCGCTGATTCCCGGCCTGGCCGCGCGTGAGGTGGCGGTGTCGTCGCTGGCGACGGTGTACGCGCTGTCGGCGGCCGACGACGATGCCGCCGCGCAGGCGCTGTCGCCGCTGATCCACGATGGCTGGTCGCTGGCCACCGCGCTGTCGTTGCTGGTCTGGTACATCTACGCACCGATGTGCATTTCCACCCTGGCCACGATCAAGCGCGAGACCAATTCGTGGAAGCAGATGAGCTTCGCCGCGTTCTACCTGTTCGCGCTGGCGTATCTGGCCTCGCTGGTCACCTACCAGGTTGCGGTGGCGCTGGGAGCCGGCTGAGATGAGCGCCTCGCTGTTGCTGCAGTACCTGGTGATCGCGCTGGCGGTGCTGGTCAGTGCCTGGGTGGTGTTGAAGAAGCAGTTCCCGGGCGCCGCGCGCAAGCTGCGCGGCGCGCTCGCACTACGCCTGCTCAAGCCCGGCCGGGCAGCCTGGCTGCAGGCGCTGGGGCGGCGCATCGCACCGCCTGCCAGCGCCGGTGCGGGCGCCTGTGGCGGCTGCGACAGCTGCGGGCCGACGCCGCCGCGGCGGCACTGAGTCGCGTCGCCCGTTGCTGGCCGGCGCATCGCTTGTGCGCCGCACATGCGCGTCGCGATGGCGGCGACTATCCTATGCCGATGACCAGCCCATTCCAGTTTTCCCGCCGTGCGCAGGCGCTGACCAGTTCGGCGATCCGCGAAATCCTCAAGGTCACCGAACGGCCTGAAGTGATCTCCTTCGCCGGCGGCCTGCCGTCGCCGGACACGTTCCCGGTCGAGCGCATGCGCGAGGCCTGCGACAAGGTGCTGCGCGACGCGCCACAGGCGGCGCTGCAGTACGGCCCGACCGAAGGCTATCTGTTGCTGCGCGAATGGGTGGCGGCGCGGCTGAGCCGCGACGGCGCCCACATCCGTCCCGGCCAGGTGCTGATCACCACCGGTTCGCAGCAGGGCCTGGACCTGCTCGGCAAGGTGTTCATCGACGAAGGCAGCAAGGTGCTGGTGGAAACGCCCAGCTATCTCGGCGCGCTGCAGGCGTTCTCGCTGTTCCAGCCGGCGTTCGCGGCAATGCAGTCGGACGACGACGGCGTGGTGGTGGACGCGCTGGACGATGCGCAGCTGGCCGGCGCGCGCTTCATGTACGTGCTGCCGAACTTCCAGAATCCGACCGGGCGACGCCTGCCGCTGCACCGGCGTCAGGCGCTGGTGGCGCGCGCGGCCGCAGCCGGCGTGCCCATCGTCGAGGACGATCCCTACGGCGAGCTGTGCTACAGCGGCGACACGCTGCCGAGCCTGCTGTCGATGAACCCGGATGGCGCCATCTACATGGGCTCGTTCTCCAAGGTGTTCGCGCCGGGCCTGCGCCTGGGCTATGTGGTCGCGCCGGAGGCGGTGCATGCCAAGCTGGTGCAGGCCAAGCAGGCGGCGGATCTGCACACGCCCTCGTTCAGTCAGCGCATCGTGTACGAAGCGGTGCAGGACGGCTTCCTGGATGCGCATATTCCCGGCATCCGTGCGCTGTACGCCAGCCGTTGCGAGCAGATGCTGGCCGCCCTGGCCAAGTACTTCCCCGCGCAGGTGCGCTGGAACCGCCCAGCCGGCGGCATGTTCATCTGGGTCGAACTGCCGGAGGGCATGGACGGCGGCGCGCTGCTGAGCAAGGCGATCGAGCGCAACGTGGCCTTCGTGCCGGGCGCGCCGTTCTTCGCGGTCGCGCCGCAGCGCAATACCCTGCGGCTGTCGTTCGTGACCGTGCCGGCCGAGCGCATCGAGACCGGCGTGCGCATCCTCGGTGCGCTGCTGCAGGACGAGGTCGCTGCGCACCGGCGCGCGACGGCCTGAGTCCGGCGTCGCCTCCGTCGATGACGTCGTCCGATGCTGCCGTCGCGTCCTGGACCATCGACGCGGTCCTGGTCGGCCGCGCGCAGGCGTTCACCCGCCCGGGCAGCCGCAGCGCGATCGACAAGCGGCCCCAGGACGGACGCCTGCGCATCGGCCCGGAGGGGCTGGAGCTGGACGAGCAGGGCGACCGCCGCGTGCATGGCGGCCCCGACAAGGCCTTGCACCATTACCCGCGCGATCACTACCCGGCCTGGCGCGAGGAACTCGGCGCACATGCCTTGCTGGACGCGCCGGGCGCATTCGGCGAGAACCTCAGCAGTAGCGGGGTGACCGAAGCCGACCTGTGCCTGGGCGACAGGCTGCGCCTGGGGACGGCCGTGGTCGAGGTGTCGCAGTCGCGGCAGCCGTGCTGGAAGCTGTCCGACCGCTTCGGCATGCCGGCGCTGGCGCGGCGCGTGCAGGACAGCGGCCGCACCGGCTGGTACTACCGCGTGCTGCAGCCCGGCGAGGTCGCCGCCGGCGATCGCCTGGAGTTGCTGGAGCGTCCGTATCCGCAGTGGCCGCTGGCGCGGCTGGTCGTCCTGCTGTACCGGCGCGAGATCGACCCGGCGCAACTGCAGGAGGTGCTGGCGCTGCCGCTGGTGCCGAACTGGCGCACCCTGTTCGAGCGGCGCCTGGCGCAGCGTGCGGTGGAGGACTGGGACAAGCGCTTGTTGGGGCAGGCGGCGGCCGAGTAGGGCGGTTGATCGATCCGGCGAGCGTGCTCCCCTCTTGGCGGGAGTGGTGGCGTCGACAGGTGCATGCCCGATTGGGTGGGTGCAACGCGTCGGGGCTGAAGTCCCTCCCACAGGGGGTGTCCGATCGGCTGCGATGTCTCTTGGCAGGTGCCGGGTGCCTCGCCCGGCGGCTTTTTTGTCGCTTCCAGTGCCGCCACGCCCCTTTGGGAGGGGCGGCAGCCCCGACGAGGGAAGCATCGCCACGTCCGAGGTGGCGCGTGGGACGCTTGCGTCTCGGGCGCGCGCGCCCTCTGTCGCACCCGCGCGCAAACCGCTAGCCTTGTGCCGATGACGACTTCTCCGCTGCGTGTGTTGATCCATGGTGCGTCGGGCCGGATGGGCCAGGCGTTGTTGCGGCTGGCCGCGCAGGACCCGGCGCTGCACGTGGTGGCCGCGGTGGTGCGGCGCGCGCCGGCGCAGCGGGTGATCGACGGCGTGCCGTACTTCGCCGCAGCCGAACTGGGCGGCGTGCCGGCCTTCGACGTGGCGATCGATTTCAGCCTGCCGCAGGGCTTCGACCCGGTGCTGGCCCTGTGCACCGCACGCGGTGCGGCGCTGGCGTCCGGTACCACCGGGCTGGAGGACGCGCAGCGGCAGGCGCTGGCCGCTGCGGCCGAACGCATTCCGCTGATCTGGGCCTCGAACTTCAGCCTGGGCGTGGCGGTGCTGCACGATCTGGTCGAGCGCGCCGCCGCGGCGCTGCCGGGCTGGGACTGCGACATCGTCGAATCCCACCACGTGCACAAGCAGGACGCGCCCTCCGGCACCGCGCTCACCCTCGGCGACGCGGCCGCGCACGGCGGCGCGACCCCGCGCTACGCCAGCCTGCGTGCCGGCGACATCGTCGGCGAACATCTGGTTCAGTTCGCCGGACTCGGCGAGCGGGTCGAACTGGTGCACCGCGCCAGCAACCGCGACATCTTCGCTCGCGGCGCGTTGCATGCCGCCGCGCGCCTGCCGGGGCGTGCGCCCGGGGCCTATCGGCTGCGCGACCTGCTCGGCTGAACGCGGTTTTCACATAAACGGCTGGCGCGGACCGCCCCGCGCCGGTACAATTCTCGCTCGCCTGTTACCCATCGCCACGGACCCGGAGAAGCGCCGAGTTCGCGGTTTCTTGCAGCCTGCAAGTTGGTGGGGCAGGGTTCCTCTCTCCCCAAGGCGAACCCCGTGACTCAACCCGCAATCCTTGTCCTTGAAGACGGCACCGTGTTCGAGGGCGAATCCGTAGGCGCTGCCGGCCTGTCCGTCGGCGAAGTGGTGTTCAACACCGCCATGACCGGCTACCAGGAGATCCTCACCGATCCCTCCTACGCCCGCCAACTGGTCACGCTGACGTATCCGCATATCGGCAACACCGGCTGCACCGACCAGGACGACGAGGCCGCCCAGGTCTGGTCGGCCGGCCTGATCGTGCGCGACGTGCCGCGCCGCCCCAGCAACTGGCGCAACCAGGTGGCGCTGCCGGACTGGCTGATCCAGCGCGGCGTGGTCGCCATCGCCGGCATCGACACCCGCAAGCTGACCCGCATCCTGCGCGAGAAGGGCTCGCAGAACGGCGCGCTGATGGCCGGCGAGGTGAACGTGGACACCGCGCTGGAAGCGGCGCGCAAGTTCCCGGGGTTGAAGGGCATGGATCTGGCCAAGGTGGTCTCCACCGACAAGTCCTATCCCTGGCGCGACGGCCAGCTCGACCTGGACAGCAACGCCTTCGTCACGGCCGAGCCCAAGTTCAAGGTCGTCGCCTACGACTACGGGGTCAAGCACAACATCCTGCGCATGCTCGCCGAGCGCGGCTGCGAGGTGACCGTGGTGCCGGCGCAGACGCCGGTCGCCGAGGTGCTGGCGATGAACCCGCACGGCGTGTTCCTGTCCAACGGCCCCGGCGACCCGGCGCCGTGCGACTACGCGATCGCCGCGATCAAGGAACTGCTGGCGCGCAAGATCCCGACCTTCGGCATCTGCCTGGGCCACCAGCTGCTGGCGCTGGCCGCCGGCGCGCAGACCCTGAAGATGGGCCACGGCCACCACGGCGCCAACCATCCGGTGCAGGATCTGGACAGCGGCCGGGTGATGATCACCTCGCAGAACCACGGTTTCGCGGTGGACGAGGCGACGCTGCCGGCCAACGTGCGCGTCACCCATCGCTCGCTGTTCGATGGCAGCAACCAGGGCATTGCGCTCACCGACGCGCCGGCCTTCAGCTTCCAGGGCCACCCCGAAGCGTCGCCGGGTCCACGCGACGTGGCGCCGCTGTTCGATCGCTTCACCGCGCTGATGGCGGCCGCCGCCTGATGGCCGCAGCGCCGGCCATGCCGTCGCCGACCCGCCGCTGGCGGTGGCCGGCCACGGCGTTGCTGGTGCTCGCCGCGTATCCGGCCTTCGTGCTGGGCGCGGTGTATCCGCAGTGGCTCAGCGCCGGCTTGCCGGGCGGACGCGACGGCCCGGCCGATGCGTACCGCCACAGCCTGGCCAGCGCCGTGGTCGCCTACACCCTGTCGCCGCGCTGCGTGGACTGGGTCACGGCGGTCATGGAGCGCGACGGCCACGGCAACGCCAGCCGGGCGATGGACGCCCACAACAACCGGATCGGCGCGCGCATCGGCGCCACCGCCAGCAGTTGGGCCGCGATGCAGCGCGAGGTTCGCGCCGCGGTCGACCATGGCGCGATCGATGCGCGTTCGCCCGATCAGATCACCTGGCGCGCCCCCGCGGCGTGGCAGGACCGCCTCTACTGAGAATCCCCCATGCCCAAGCGCACCGACCTCCAAACCATCCTCATCATCGGCGCCGGCCCGATCGTCATCGGCCAGGCCTGCGAGTTCGACTACTCCGGCGCGCAGGCGTGCAAGGCGCTGCGCGACGAGGGCTACCGCGTGGTGCTGGTCAACAGCAACCCGGCCACGATCATGACCGACCCGAACATGGCCGACGCCGTGTACATCGAGCCGATCAACTGGCAGACGGTCGAGAAGATCATCGCCAAGGAAAAGCCCGACGCGCTGCTGCCGACGATGGGTGGACAGACCGCGCTGAACTGCGCGCTGGACCTGGCCGACCACGGCGTGCTCGAGAAGTACGGCGTCGAGCTGATCGGCGCCAAGCGCGAGGCCATCCGCATGGCCGAGGACCGCGAGCTGTTCCGCGTGGCGATGGGCGAGATCGGCCTGGAATGCCCGAAGGCGGCAGTGGCGCACACCCTGGAAGAGGCGCTGGAGATCCAGGCCACGGTCGGCTACCCGACCATCATCCGCCCCAGCTTCACCCTCGGCGGCAGCGGCGGCGGCATCGCCTACAACCGCGAAGAGCTGATCGAGATCGTCGGCCGCGGCCTGGAACTGTCGCCGACCAGCGAAGTGCTGGTCGAGGAGTCGGTGCTGGGCTGGAAGGAGTTCGAGATGGAAGTGGTCCGCGACACCGCGGACAACTGCATCATCGTCTGCTCGATCGAGAACCTGGACCCGATGGGCGTGCACACCGGCGACTCGATCACCGTGGCCCCGGCGCAGACCCTCACCGACAAGGAATACCAGCGCCTGCGCGATGCCTCGATCGCGGTGCTGCGCAAGATCGGCGTGGACACCGGCGGTTCCAACGTGCAGTTCGGCATCAACGCGCAGACCGGCCGCGTGGTGGTGATCGAGATGAACCCGCGCGTGTCGCGCTCCTCGGCGCTGGCCTCCAAGGCCACCGGCTTCCCGATCGCCAAGGTCGCGGCCAAGCTGGCGGTGGGCTACACCCTGGACGAACTGAAGAACGAGATCACCGGCGGGCTGACCCCGGCCTCGTTCGAGCCGTCGATCGACTACGTGGTCACCAAGATCCCGCGCTTCGCCTTCGAGAAGTTCCCGCAGGCCGATGCGCGCCTGACCACGCAGATGAAGTCGGTGGGCGAGGTCATGGCGATGGGCCGCACCTTCTCCGAATCGCTGCAGAAGGCGCTGCGCGGCCTGGAGACCGGCAAGATCGGGCTGGACCCGACCGGGCTGGACCTGAGCAGCGAGGACGACCTGGCCACGCTCAAGCGCGAGCTGAAGGCGCCCGGTCCGGAGCGCCTGTTCTACGTCGCCGATGCGTTCCGCGCCGGCATGAGCGTGGAGCAGGTGCATGCGCTGTCGTTCATCGATCCCTGGTTCCTGGACCAGATGGAAGACCTGATCGCGCAGGAAGCGCAGCTGGCCGCCGACGGCCTCGGCGCGCTGGACGCCAAGCGCCTGCGCACGCTCAAGCGCGCCGGCTTCTCCGATGCGCGTCTGGCCGAGCTGTGCGGCACCAACGAGGCCGCGGTGCGCGCGCTGCGCCGCGCGCACAAGGTGCGCCCGGTATACAAGCGCGTTGACTCGTGCGCGGCGGAGTTCGCCACCAGCACCGCCTACCTGTACTCGACCTACGAGGACGAGTGCGAGGCCGCGCCGAGCGACCGCGACAAGATCATGATCCTCGGCGGCGGCCCCAACCGCATCGGCCAGGGCATCGAGTTCGACTACTGCTGCGTCCACGCGGCGCTGGCGCTGCGCGAGGACGGCTACGAGACCATCATGGTCAACTGCAATCCGGAGACCGTGTCCACCGACTACGACACCTCCGATCGCCTGTACTTCGAACCGCTAACTCTTGAAGACGTGCTGGAGATCGTCGAGCTGGAGCAGCCCAAGGGCGTGATCGTGCAGTACGGCGGGCAGACCCCGCTGAAGCTGGCGCGCGCGCTGGAAGCCAACGGCGTGCCGGTGATCGGCACCTCGCCGGACTCGATCGACCTGGCCGAGGACCGCGAGCGCTTCCAGCAGCTGGTCGACAAGCTGGGCCTGAAGCAGCCGCCGAACCGTATCGCCCGCAACGCCGACGAGGCGCTGGTGCTGGCGCGCGAGATCGGCTATCCGCTGGTGGTGCGCCCGAGCTACGTGCTCGGCGGCCGCGCCATGGAGATCGTTTACGGCGAATCCGACCTGGCGCGCTACGTGCGCGACGCGGTCAAGGTCTCCAACGATTCGCCGGTGCTGCTGGATCGCTTCCTCGACAACGCGGTGGAAGTGGACGTGGACATCATCGCCGACCACAGCGGCCAGGTACTGATTGGCGGCGTCATGGAGCACATCGAGGAAGCCGGCGTGCACTCGGGCGATTCGTCCTGCTCGCTGCCGCCGTATTCGCTGTCGCCGGCCACCCAGACCGAGCTGCGCCGCCAGGTGGTCGAACTGGCCAAGGCGCTGAACGTGGTCGGGCTGATGAACACGCAGTTCGCGGTGCAGGTGAACGATGCCGGCGACGACATCGTCTACCTGCTGGAAGTGAACCCGCGCGCCTCGCGCACCGTGCCGTTCGTGTCCAAGGCGATCGGCGTGCCGCTGGCCAAGATCGCCGCGCGCTGCATGGCCGGCAAGACCCTGGCCGAGCAGGGCGCGCTGAAGGAGATCGTGCCCGACTACTACTCGGTGAAGGAGGCGATCTTCCCGTTCGCCAAGTTCCAGGGCGTCGATCCGATCCTCGGCCCGGAGATGCGTTCCACCGGTGAGGTGATGGGCGTGGGCCGCAGCTTCGGCGCGGCGTTCGCGCGTGCGCAGGAAGCCGGCGGCATCAAGGCGCCGCCGCTGGGCAAGGCCTTCGTGTCGGTGCGCGATCCGGACAAGCAGCGCGTGCTGCCGGTGGCGCAGGCGCTGGTCGAGCGCGGCTACACCCTGGTTGCCACCCGCGGCACCTGCGCCTGGCTGCAGCAGCACGGCCTGCAGTGCGAGCAGGTGAACAAGGTCGCCGAGGGTCGCCCGCACATCGTCGATCTGATCAAGAACGGCGAAATCGTGTATATCGTCAACACCACCGAGGGCCGGGCGGCGATCTCCGACTCGTTCTCGATCCGCCGCGAAGCCCTGCAGCATCGCGTCACCTATTCGACCACGGTCGCCGGCGCGCGTGCGCTGGTGCATTCACTGGAATTCCGCGGCACCGGTCCGGTCTGGGCGCTGCAGGAACTGCACAAGGAGCTGGAAGCGTGAGAGCCCCGATCACCATGCAAGGCGCGCAGCGGTTGCGCGAGGAACTGGATCACCTGAAGTCGGTCAAGCGTCCCGAGGTCATCACCGCGATCGCCGAGGCGCGCGCGCACGGCGACCTCAAGGAGAACGCCGAGTACCACGCCGCGCGCGAGCAGCAGGGCTTCATCGAAGGCCGCATCAAGCAGCTGGAGAGCGAGCTGTCGCACGCCGAGGTCATCGACGTCAGCAAGCTGGCGGTCGGCAGCAAGGTGGTGTTCGGCGCCACCGTGACCCTGGCCGATGTGGAGACCGACGAAGAGAAGCGCTACCAGCTGGTCGGCGATCTCGAAGCGGACATCAAGCTCGGCCTGATCGCGATTTCCTCGCCGCTGGCGCGTGCGCTGATCGGCAAGATGGAAGGCGACAGCGTCAGCATCGATGCCCCGGCCGGACGCCGCGAGTACGAGATCGTCAGCGTCGCCTACGTCGGCTGATCCGATGGCGGTCGCCACCTTGCTGTTGCCGGAGCGGGTCCGCCTGGCCGGCGCCGTGCTGGCCGGCGAGGTGGCGCGCGCGTTCGGCCGCGCCGACCGCACGCAGGCCGCGCCCGGCGGCGAGGCGCAGTTGCGCCGCCATTTCGTGCTGGCGGAAGCATCGCTGCCGGCCGCGGCGCTGACCCGCCAACTGGACGCCGGCGATGCCGGCGACGGCCTGTGGCTGCGCGCCGATCCCGCCTATGTGGTGCCGGACATGCAGGGCGCGCGGCTGATGGCGCATGGCGACATGCTGCCGCTCGACGCGGTGGACCTGGACGCGCTGTTGCCGGCGGTCCAGGGCGTGTTCGCCGAGAGCGGGCTGACCCTGGACGCGCCCGATCCGACCCGCTGGTACCTGCGCCTGCCGGCCGACAGCGTGCTGCCGGTGTTCGCGGCACCGGCGCAGGTGCTCGGGGCGGACCTGTTCGATCATCTGCCGCAGGGCGAGGACGCGCGCCGCTGGCGTGCCCTGCTGACCGAAGTGCAGATCGTGCTGCACCAGCATCCCTGGAATCGCGAACGCGTCGCCCGCGGCCAGCCGGCGATCAATTCGCTGTGGTTCTGGGGCGGCGGCCGCCTGCCGGCCACCGTCGGCACTGCGCATGCGCAGGTGCGCAGCCGCGATCCGCTGTTGCGCGCGCTGGCCCAGGCCGCCGGCGTCGCCGATGCGCAGGCGCCGCGGGTCGATGCGCTGGTCGACCTGCGCCAGTTGCGCGCGCCCGAGCAGTTCGTCGGCGAGGTGGTGCAGCCGCTGCTGCAGGCGTTGCGCGATGGCGAGCTGCAGCAGCTGCAGCTGGATTTCGAGGACGGCACCTGTTTCCGCATTGCTCCCGCGCAACGCTGGCGCCTGTGGCGGCGGCCGCTGTCGCGCCTGGACGCATGAGCTTGATCGCGCGCATCGTGCGGCGGCCCGTGGCGGCCGCGGCCGGCCCATGGCACGAGGCGACGTTGCCGCTGTTGCGGCGCATCTATGCCGCGCGCGGCGCCCACGACAGCGGCCTGGCGCAGCCCAAGCTGGCGCAACTGCTGCCGCCCGATGCGCTGAGCGGCATCGACGCCGCGGTGGCGTTGCTGGCCGAGGCCATCGCCGCGGGCAAGCGCATCCTGGTGGTCGGCGATTTCGACTGCGACGGCGCCACCGCCTGCGCAGTGGCGGTGCGCGGGCTGCGCCTGCTCGGCGCCGCGCAGGTGCTGCACGCGGTGCCCAACCGCATGGTTCATGGCTACGGTCTGTCGCCGGCGCTGGTCGCGGAACTGGCGCCGTTGCAGCCGGACCTGCTGGTCACGGTGGACCACGGCATCGCCTGCCATGCCGGCGTCGCCGCGGCCAAGGCGCTGGGCTGGCAGGTGCTGGTCACCGACCACCATCTGCCGGGTCCGGCCTTGCCGCCGGCCGATGCCATCGTCGATCCGAACCTCGCGGGCGACGCCTTCCCGAGCAAGATGCTGGCCGGCGTCGGGGTGATCTTCTATGTGCTGCTGGCCTTGCGCCGGCACCTGCGCGTGCGCGGCGCGTTCGCGGCGGCACCGCCGGACCTGAGTGTGCTGCTGGACCTGGTCGCGGTCGGCACCGTCGCCGACCTGGTGCCGCTGGATCCCAACAACCGCGCGCTGGTCTCGGCCGGCCTGCGCCGCCTGCAGCGCGGCGAGGGCTGCCTCGGCCTGCGCGCCTTGATCGAGGCCAGCGGCCGCGACCCGGCACGGCTCAGCGCCAGCGACATCGGCTTCGCCCTGGCGCCGCGGCTCAACGCCGCCGGCCGCCTCGAGGACATGGCCCTGGGCATCGAGTTGTTGCTGTGCGAGGACCCGCAACAGGCGCGCACGATCGCCGCGACGCTGGAAGAGATCAACGCCGAGCGCCGCGCCGTGCAGCAGCAGATGACCGACGAGGCCGAAGCGGTGGTGGCGCAGGCGCTGCTGGCCGCGCCCGAGCAGCCGCCGGTGGCGGTGTGCCTGTTCGATGCGCAGTGGCATCCCGGCGTGATCGGCCTGGTCGCCTCGAAGATGAAGGACCGCCTGCATCGGCCGGTGATCGCCTTCGCCCCGGCCGAGCCGGGCAGCACCCAGTTGCGCGGTTCGGCGCGTTCGATTCCCGGCTTCCACATCCGCGACGCGATGGCGGCGGTGGAGGCGCAGCGGCCGGGCCTGATGGAGAAGTTCGGCGGCCATGCCATGGCCGCGGGCCTGAGCCTGCCGCAGGACGCGCTGGCCGAGTTCGAAGAGGTGTTCCGCGCGTATGCGCTGGCCAGCCTGGACGCGGAACTGCTGCAGGCCGAACTGCTCAGCGACGGCGTGCTGGAACCGCACGAACTCGACCATCGCCATGCCGAGGCGCTGCGCCAGGGTGGACCATGGGGGCAGGGCTTCCCTGAGCCGCTGTTCGATGGCGAATTCGAGGTGCTGCAGTGGCGCGTGCTGAAGGAGCGCCACCTCAAGCTGAGCCTGCGCTGTCCTGGCCGTGCCGCGCCCTTGAACGCGATCCACTTCAACGGCTGGCACGGCCGCGAACCGGGCCGCCGCGTGCACGTCGCCTATCGGCTGGTCGCCGACGACTACCGCGGCGGCGATGCGGTGCAACTGGTGGTGGAGCACTGTCTGCCGTTGGATGGCTGAGCAGTTGGCGGTCTGACGCTGCGCGTGGTGCCGGACCCTCACCCCAACCTCTCTCCCGCAGGGAGAGGGGCTTTGCTTTTCCTTCTCCCTTGGGGAGAAGGTGCCCCGCAGGGCCGGATGAGGGTAGGGCGCAGCCTCGCGCCGTCTGTTGCATCGCGCCTGTGACGGACCCTCACCCCAACCCCTC
>NZ_NKUH01000102.1:0-9227 GCF_009192895.1 Xanthomonas sp. LMG 12460
GCGTGTCGAAACGGACCGAGATGAAGGTGGCAATCTGCGACAGCGCGGTGGGCGCCGGCGGTGGGGTGACGGCGATCGGTCCTGGGGTGTGGCGTCGCCTGAAGGCGAAGGCGGTGCCCCTGCTTGCGTCCATCGGCTCTCCGCGATTGCCACAGGATGTGCCGGCATCGCGCGTCGCGGCTGACGCCGCTCCCACAGTGCAGTACCGCACATGTGGGAGCGGCGTCAGCCGCGACGCGCTGTTCCTACCCACTTCGGCAAAGCAAGGCTCTACTGCATACGCCGCCAAATCGCAGAGCCCAGGTCGCATCTCACACCGCCTCGCCCTGCTCTGTGTCCTCGCGTTGCCAGCCATCGCCGCCGCCGCCCCCCCCGAACTGCTGTTCCGCGTCTCCGCCGACAAAGGCCTGGACGCCGACGTCGCCCATGGCGACCCCCAACCCAACTTCCGCGACAAGATCGCCCTGGTGCCGACCGGCGTCTCCGGCCAGGCCATCGAATGGGCCGACGACGGCGTGCTGTCCTGGAACGCCCCCGGCAACCTCTACACCCAGCGCGGCACGCTGTCGTTCTTCTGGCGCTCGCGCTACCCGGTGGGCGAAGCGCCGTTCGTGATCTTCCGCGTCGGCTACGCCGACCACACCAGCTGGGACATGGCCTGGCTGCGCATCGACTGGAACGGCCACGGCTTCGATGCCTTCGTGACCGACGCCAACCTGGCCCGCACCCGCGTCTCCTTCAAGCTGGACAAGTTCCCCGCGCCCAGCGCCTGGACCCACCTGGCCTTCGCCTGGGACGAGACCCGCGGCGTGCGCCTGTACGTGGACGGCAAGGAGGCCGCACGCGTGGACTGCACCCAGGCCTGCGCCGATGGCGGCTCGCTCGACTTCGACGCCGCGCTCGACCAGCTCGGCCTGGCCGCACGCGTGCTCGCCCCGCACCAGGTGCAGAGCCGCTACAACTTCCTGCGCGGCAGCGATTTCGACGAGATCCGCGTCTACGACCGCATGCTCGACGCCGCGGGCGTCGCCGCGCTGGCCCGGCAGCAGGAACCGCGCAGCGCCGAGACCGTGCCCGACAGTGCCGCGCGCAACGCCTGGCTGCACCGCTTCGGCTGGGACCACGGCCGCGCACCGCCGGCGCTGGATGCCCCGTCCACGCGCATCCGCAAGGTCGAGTTCGCCGACGCCAAGGACCTCAAGGAATGGATGTGGAAGGCGACCGACGGCATCGCCGAGACCACCTGGCCCGGCGTCTATAACCGCTCGCGCCTGCCCGGCCGCAACGACTACTTCCAGTTGCCCGACTGGAACGTCTACGTCGAAGGCGGCAAGGCGCTGGACCTGGCCCTGCCCGACGAACCGTTCAACCGCATCGAACTGCGCGGCGCCGCCTATGGCCAGGCCACCTATGCCGCCGCTGGCGCCACGCCTGCGCCGCTGTTCTCGCGCGCCCAGGGCACCGTGCGCAGCGTCGACCAATTCGAGCGCCGCCGCGGCGGCCACCTGCGTTTCACCAACGTCGCCCAGGAAACTCCGATCCAGGAGATCTGGGCTTACGACGTCGGCGCCGGCGCCGAGCCGGCCAACCCCAGCGCCACGCTGCGCTACACCGTGCGCAGCGACATCGCCCCGGACTACGCCAACCTCGCCGCGCTGCGCGCCTACATCGCCGGGCGCTACCCGCCGGACGAACGCAGCACCGTGGTCGCCCTGCCGACCAAGGCGCCGTCGCGCAAGCGTGCCGACGAAAAGACCGCGGTGCCGCCGCTGCCCATCGTGCATGTGCTCATCCCGTCCAACCTCGGCGACGCGCCGGCCGCGCAGCCGCTGATGCGCAGCTGGTCGTACGGCTGGGAGAACATGCACGACGGCCTGGACGGCATCGCCATCGACCTGCCGGCGCTGCAGCTGCCGGCCACGCACAACGGCCTGATCCCGCTCAACCTCCGCGTCAAGGATCCGATCTGGCCCGGCCGCGACATGCTCGACGTGTCGGTGTCGGTCGCGCCCGGGCAGGCGCGCACGCTGTGGCTGGACCTGCGCGACCGCATCCTGACCGACGACAGCCTGATGCTCAGCATCGCCTCGGCCGCCCCCGGCTTCGACGCGCGCGCGCTGGACGGCGCGCAACTGCGCCTGCTGTTCAAGCCGCGCGAGCAGGCCAAGGTCGAGCACATCGCCGACCGCTTCAACCAGGTCAAGGACAACTGGGGCTTCCTGGTCGAGGAACACACCACCTCCAAGCGCCAGCGCCTGTACGCGCGCCTGGATGCGGACATCCACGACCTGCTGCGGGTGGATCCGGACAACGCGCTGGGCCGCCAGTACTGGGCCGACATCAGCTACGGCAACCAGGGCCCGCTGCCGGTGCAGTTGCCGCAGCCGCCCAAGGGCGTGCCGGGCTGGGCGTTCTGGCAGCTGGAAGATCTCAAGGCCACGCGCCGCTACATCAACTGGTGGATCGACGAGCGACAGGTGGATTACGGCGATTTCGGCGGCGGCATCTCCGACGATTCCGACCTCACCCAGCAATGGCCCGGCGTCGCCCTGATGGGCGTGGACCCGGACAAGCTCAACGCCTCGCTCACCGCCCTGTCCGACGCCAACTACCGCAACGGCATGTTCACCGACGGCCTCTCCACCATCGAGACCGACGAACTGCATTCCTACGAGGACGGCATCAACATCAACAGCGAAATGCTCTACCTCAACTGGGGCGACCCGCTGACGGTGGAGCGGCTGATGCGCACGGTGAAGGCGTTCGACCGCATCATCCAGGTCAACCCGCAGGGCCACCTGCTGTTCGCCAGCAACTGGTTCGGCGGGCGCAAGGTCTACCGCGAGCCGAACTGGCAGTGGCAAAAACCCTATTCGTTCCCGATCCTGCACCCGGCGCTGCTGCTGGGTGGCTACAACGCCGACCCCAACAGCCGCCGCATCGTCACCGGCCTGGCCGACGGCTACCTGGCCCACGCCTACACCGACGCCAAGGGCCAGTGGGCGCTGCCCAACGAGATCAACTGGGCCACCGGCAAGACCCGCGGCGGCAGCCTGTTCGACGGCAGCGGCGGCCCCGACACCTTGCACACCTTCTGGGCGGCGTACCGCTGGACCGGCGATGCGCGCTACCTCCAGCCCATCGACTACCGCGTCGCCAAGGCCGGCCCCGGCGGCCTGTCCCTGCTCAACGAGAACTTCCTCGACGTGCTCGGCAAGCGCGACAGCTGGGGCGCCAGCCTGGCCAAGGCGGCAGCCGACGCCGCCCCCGACGACGCCCCGGACTTCGCCCACCACGTCGCCTGGGAGCAGAGCGGCGACCCGCGCTGGCTGGAAACCCTGTACCGCGCCGAGACCCGCGACAAGCTGCAGACCTTCTACATGAACACCGAAGGCCACTGGTGGAGCGACCGCGTCGAATCGCCCACCGTGAACCTGCAGCGCGCCCGCCTCGGCGGCGTCGCCCTCAAGCGCAACCAGACCTATCCCGGCCACACCGTCAGCTGGCGCTTCGCCGACCCCGACGGCGCGGTGCAGGTGGCGCTGCTGCTGCCGAAGCCGCGGCAGGATCGCTTCACCGTCATCGGCTACAACACCAGCGGCAAGGCGCAGCGGGCGCAGATGACCGGGTGGAACGTCGCCGCCGGGCAGTGGCGGATGCGTGCGGGTGTGGATCGCGACGGCGATGGGAAGATCGACGGCAAGGCCGCCACCCGTGAATTCGCGTTCGAGAAGAGCGGGGCGGTGGACGTGGAGTTCCCCGCCGGGCAGACGGTGGTGATGGAGTTCGAGCTGGTCACGCCGGCGGCGGTGCCGGTCGAGCTACGGCCGGATCTGGGGATCGGGCGTGGGGATGTGCGGGTGATGGCCGATGCCATCGAGGTCACCGTGCATAGCCTGGGGCATGTGGATGCGCCGGCTGGGTTCGTGGTGTTGGAGGATGCGCGGGGTCGGGAATTGGCGCGGGCGGCGTTTGCTGCGTTGGAGGCGCCGCGGGATTTGGAGCCGAGGACGGCGGTGGTGCGGTTGGTAGTTCCGGGTGGAAAGAGCGCCAAGGGAGAGCGGCTGCGTATCGTCACCGAGAGCGATATGGCGGAACTGACCGAGCGGAATAATGTGGTGGATGTGCCCTGATTTAAGCGGGGGCCACATCAAGACGAGCCCTTGCGTAGAGGAGTGCCTTCGTCTGGGAATGTTTACGGCTGAAGGTTGAACTTGTCTCCCAAAAAAGTGTGACGCCGTGCTAGAACATGGTCGTCGGGGAGAACGGACCTTCATCCGACCTGATTGAACTGTTGCGCCTGCTGAGCTACGCGGCGTAGAGCGTCAGTCTGCAGCGGGAAAGCTAGGACGCCAAATTTTCTCAGGGGCAAATCGATGTTTACCAAAGTCTCTATCATCGCGGTGCTGGCTGGATTCGCCATGTGCCTGGCTGCTGCATCTGCGGACGCACGTGTGCGTGCGCCGGGCTCACACCACACGACTAGTCACGGCGGCCACTACACGTCGGGCCACGGCTCTTCGCACAAGGGCGGTAGCTACCGCAGTCCGAGCACTAACAATCAATATCGTCGGCATAAGTCTTAATTACCTAAATTCTGGAAAATCTGACCCCTGGTTCTCGTTGGGGCCTAACAGTTTACTAAGCCAACGACGACTAACGGCATGACGTAATTCCAGCGTTAAATTCGCCCTTAACTTTGAGGAATGGAAGATGGCAATAACGAATGTAAGGATAGCTTGCGTTTTGAACCAAGCAACAGAAATTGTTGCAAAAGGCGACACTAAGTTCCGTTTTAAACTAACGCCGCAACCGGACTCAACATGGAAAAATGTATTCTATAAAGAGTACTCGGCCGTAAAAGATAATATGCAGCGTAGTGTGGATTTGATTGGTGACGAGCTCGTTTTGTCATGTCACTATAGCCAGCTGGAGAGTAAATACCTACCGAGATTGAAGCAAGCAGTTGTTGACGCAAACGAGGAGAGCGCACGCATCTCGAAAGCGTTTGAGGCTGACATGGCGAAAAGAAGGGAAAAGGAAGCCGAGGTTGAGCTGAACCAGGAAGAATTTCTTAGGAGGATTAATGAGCAGCTCAAATAGTGGCTACGGTGGCTAAGCGAAAAAATAGGGATCAAAACAGGTGGTAGAGTGCACTTCTATTTATGGAGATGTAACTCCGACCTCTGTTCTCTTAGAAAATGGTCTTCGCAGGGGGGGTAATGGAGTCGGGAATATATCGAATAGAGATGGATGGGCGCTGGAATCTGAAAGATTTGTATGAGTTTCCTCATGCCTATCTTCAGGTATATGCGTTCGCATATGCATTCGATACTGAGCTTCCTTCTCAGGATGAGGGTCGGATCAACTACGCACTGCAGAACTACCCTTGGGGCGGCGGATACTCGGTAGTCAACATCTACTCTGTTCTCCAGAGTCAAGTTGGGCCGAGATTCAAGCCCGTTATTAAAGAGATCAGATACGCCTCGCCCGGGTGGATTGATCTCATCCTTCACTTACACCCTGCAATCAAGATCGCTAGCGCGGTAGCAACAATTGCCACTTCTGCAGCAGGCACAGTTAAGGCCTACGCCGCCATCCAGGATTGCCTTTACAAGATAAGCGCAAGAGCCCGCAAAGCACGCATCGATTCCATTCATTTGACCCGTCAGGAATTGAGTGAACTCCAAGCGTTGAATCAAGAGCTAGCGCAAGCAATGACTTTCAACGGGCTTAACGAGCTTGAGAATCGAACAGGTAGTGTGCATGTCACAGCTAAGCTGCTCAGTGCCCAGTACCGCAGACTTAAGAAGCTCGCAGATTTCGTTAGAAAAGATAAAGCAAGGCTCCCAATTCCACAGAAAAAACAAGAGGAAAAACAGGGGGCGGAGTAAACTTACTATTTTGAAGAGTAAAGAGTAACGGGGGTCGGGTTCACATATAAATTCAATCTGACCGCGTTTATGCCTATTTTAAAAAGCCTTACGAGACTCGCGAATACAAGTTTTAACAATTCAGCTAGGCTAACGCTGCTACGTGGGGCTTTCTAACTCAAGTGTAGACGTTCAAATCAGTCCTAGGGGAACTAAAATGACAAAAAAGCGTGCTTTCATTAGCTTCGACTACCACCATGACGAGGGAGCAAAAACCATGCTGGCGGGTCAAGCCAAGCTCCCGGACAGTCCTTTTGACTTCAAAGACAACTCCGTTGACGAGCACCTCACTGGAGACTGGCAAGAAAAAGTCAAAAGGCGCATGGATAATGTAGACGTAGTGATCGTTCTTTGTGGTCAGCACACTCACACCGCGATGGGCGTAGCGGCGGAACTGCGCATTGCAAAAGAAAAGAACAAGCCATATTTCCTGCTTGCAGCTTACTCGGACAAGACTTGCACAAAGCCAACGAGTGCTAGTGAGACCGATAAGCTTTACAACTGGACTTGGGACAATTTGAAGATCCTCATCGGCGGAGGCCGATGATGGTTGATGTCCCGCAAAGTAAGCTGTGGAATGAAATTCCAGAGGGAGCCACTTACCCATCCAACGATAAGTGGTACTCCCATCTTCTTGATCAGTACAGGCTATACGTTGAAATGGCTGACCGTATCAGCCAAAGGCGAACGACTGCTAACACTTACTTTCTTACGGTCAACTCAGCAATTCTCGCCTTCGTCGGTTACCTGACTTCAAAAGACAGCACGGACTACATGTGGCTTCTAGCTGTGGCCGGCAGCATGCTTACGCTCTTCTGGTACAATATCATTATTTCGTATCGAAACTTGAATACAGCCAAGTGGCAGGTTGTTCAGGACATTGAAAAGCGTCTTCCTATAAGTCCATATGATGCTGAATGGGATGCTGTCCAGCGTGGTAAAAATCCAAAGCTCTACAGGCCAATCTCACACATCGAGAGCTGGGTACCTTGGGTGTTCTTCTTTCTGCACTTTATTGTCTTCTGCAAGACTTTCCCATGGTTAGTCGCCGCCATGTTCGTGAACCGAGCCCTTAAATGCGTGGCTAGTGGTTAAGAGTAGCGGGATCAGGTTCACTTATAAAAGAGACAGGGGTCAGAATGCCCTCCGTAAACAGGGGTCGTAAACAGGCGTAAACAGGGTCAGGGCGGAAACAGGGGTCAGAGTGCACTTTATCCGTACTTAACACGTAGGGAGAAAAACAGGGGCCAGAGTGCAATTTTATTGTATGCAAGGAAATTTAAAGTTAGCTCTGACCCCAGTTCTGCTTGGCGTCATATGGTGCCGGACCGCGTAGCATAGATCGCTGCGCCGCTGCCTTCGAGTGCGTCAGCCGCGGGCTCGACACGCTCATCGTGAATAAACCCTGGTCATGGCCCGAACCAAGAACGACAAGCACCCTGTCTCCGGACCCAAGCCATCGGCATCTGGCCGGCCACTGGGCATGGCCGATCTCGACTGGCTCGGCCAGGCGGCCTGCGACGAGTTCTTCAAGCTGCACGACAACGAAGTGTTCAGGGGCATCGGCGCCGGGGCGGTGCTCCTGCCGCCACACAGCGTACCTGTTAGCCAATCGCCCAACAGCGGCGGCGCGGTCATCGAGGCGTTTCCGCATGGGCTAGTGTACGGAAGCATGATGACTGTGCTCGTCGGCTATCTTGCTTTCGGAGCAATCGCCATCATGAGCCCTTTGCTCGCTTTGCTGATTCCAATGCTCTTCACAAGCTTCGATGCGTTCTCGGCTGTGTTCGGTGGAATCATGCTGTTGGCTACTACGTTCATGCTCCGCTTCGACCTCATCGGCTACCGCTACGCACCCACCCTCTTCGACCGCAACGCCGGCAAGGTCCATGTCTTCAAGGACAACACGCGTCTATTCAGTTGGTGGCCGCTCTGGGGCGGGGGCGGCCAACACAAGATCCTCAGCTACGACTGGGCCTGCGTGCGCGCCCAGGTCGTCCGCTTCAAGACCTTCACCGGCACCGTCGCACAGGACAACGCGGCACTGCAGATGATCGTGCTGGCTGCGCCCGGCGACACCCGCGTGGTCGGCCAGTTCGGCCTGGGCCTGACCAGCAGCGCCATCGCGGTGCAGCCCCTGCTCGATACCTGGGAGCACATCCGCCGTTTCATGGAGCACGAAGGGCCGCTGTTCGTCGAAGGCGACGGACCCAATGAGGCCTTGTTCGAGATGCGTTTGGCGCGCTGCATCTTCTTCGGCCAGCCCTTCATCGGCCCGGGCAGTGCGGAGCATTGGAAGCACCCCGACCTGGGCGCCATCCTCTGGCAGGTCATCGCCATCCCGCTCTTTCCGCTGACCCTGCTCTACGGCCTGATCCGCTGGGCCAGTTTCCACATCAAGAGCAAGCCCATATGGCCGCCTGAAGTGCTGGCCAGCGTGGGCGGCGCCCCCTTGCGTGGCAGCGCGCTGGACGCTTGGCGCCATGTGGTGCCAGACCGCGCAGCAGGGGTCGCCTCGCGGCTGCCTGCGAGCGCGTCAGCCTCGGGCGCGACACGCTCAGCGTGAATAAGAGCGGCTCACAAAACCCAGCGAAGCGGTTCTGACGAGGCGCCGCATCGAAGGCAGTACGATTAGTACGACAAGATGCGGAAACGACGCCAGAAGGGTTTTGTGAGCCGCTCTAAACCCTGACCATGACCCGAACCAAGAACGACAAACACTCCGCCTCCGAGCCCAAGCCATCGACATCGCGCCGACCCGCCGGTATGGCCGATATCGAATGGCTCGGCCAGCAGGCCGGAGACGAATTCTTCAAGCTGCACGAGAACGAAGTGTTCAAAGGCGTGGGGACCCAGGCCGTCCTCTTGCCGCCGCACGGCGTACCGGCCAGCCGATCACCCAACAGCGGAGGCGCGGTCATCGAGGCATTTCCCCATGGGCTGGCTTATGGAAGCATGATGACTGCACTCTTGGGCTACTTGGCCTTCGGCGCCTTGGTGATGATGCCCCCTTTGATCTACATCGTCTTCGATGCGACCTTTGATCGCGTACTAGGACTTAGCTACTTCGGGTTGATCGGACTCATGGTTTTGCTGGCTAGCGCACTTCTCATGCTCCGCTTCGACCTCATCGGCTACCGCTACGCACCCACCCTGTTCGACCGCAACGCCGGCAAGGTCCATGTCTTCAAGGACAACACGCGTCTCTTCGGCTGGTGGCCGCTCTGGGGCGGGGGCGGCCAACACGAGATCCTCAGCTACGACTGGGCCTGCGTGCGCGCCCAGGTCGTCCGC
>NZ_NKUH01000103.1:0-44145 GCF_009192895.1 Xanthomonas sp. LMG 12460
TTCGACAACGTGCCCGGCCCGGCGCTGGACATCGTCGCCTTCAACGCCGGCGCGGCGCTGTACGTGGCCGGCCTGGCCGCTGACATCGGTGCCGGCATCGCCCTGGCCCGTGCGGCCATCGCCGATGGGCGTGCGCGGGCGAAGCTGGAGGCGTATGTGGCGTGTACGCAGGGTCTGGTCGGGGCCCGGGACCCGGGACCCGGGACCCGCTAAGCGCAGGGCGTCGCCGATCTGCGGCCCCTCGTCTCACTCGGGCATGTCGTCGGTTGCACTACTTGCATGGCGGCCCAGGCTGTTGCGGGTCCCGGGTCCCGGGTCCCGGGTCCCGATCCCTTCTTTACCCCACATCGCCGATAATCCGGCCATCCCCCAGGATTCCCACCGCATGAGCAGCGACATTCTCCGCACCATCCTCGCGCGCAAGGCCGACGAGATCGCCGAGCGCAGCGCGCGCGTGCCGCTGGCCGAGCTGGTCGCCCGCGCCGAGGCCATGCCGCCCACCCGCGGCTTCGCCCGCGCGCTGCAGGCGGCCATCGCCAACGGCGACCCGGCGGTGATCGCCGAGGTCAAGAAGGCCAGCCCGTCCAAGGGCGTGATCCGCCCGGACTTCCACCCGGCCGACATCGCGGTCAGCTACGAATTCGGCGGCGCGGCCTGTCTGTCGGTGCTGACCGACGAGGATTTCTTCCAGGGCCACGACCGCTATCTGCAGCAGGCGCGCGACGCCTGCACCCTGCCGGTGCTGCGCAAGGACTTCACCATCGATCCGTACCAGGTGTACGAGGCGCGCACGCTCGGCGCCGACTGCATCCTGCTGATCGTGGCCGCGCTGGACGACCTGCAACTGGCCGAGCTGTCGTCGCTGGCCCTGCAACTGGGCATGGACGTGTTGGTGGAAGTGCACGACATCGACGAACTGGAGCGCGCGCTGCAGGTGCCGGCGCCGCTGATCGGCATCAACAACCGCAACCTGCGCACCTTCGAGGTGTCGCTGCAGACCACCTTGTCGATGCAGGACGCGGTGCCGCGCGATCGCCTGCTGGTCACCGAAAGCGGCATCCTCGGCCCGGACGACGTGGCGCTGATGCGCGGCGCCGGCGTGCACGCGTTCCTGGTCGGCGAGGCGTTCATGCGCGCCGAGGAACCGGGCGAGGCGCTGCGCCAGCTGTTCTTCGCGGCATGAGCGGGCAGGACGCCAGCCCGTATCCGCTGCCGCGCGCCGATGCGCCGCTGGTGGTATTCGATTTCGACCACACCCTGTACGACGGCGACTCCGGCAGCCACCTGTTCGCCTGGCTGATCAAGCGCAATCCGCTGCGCCTGGCCGCCGCGGTGCTGGCCACTCCGTTGCTGGGGCCGCTGGTGGCGATGCTGCCGACCCGCCGCACCGGCATTTCCGGCTACGTCTGGATCGCCAGCTTCGGCCTGCGCCGCGCGCGCGAGTTCAACCGCATCATCGACCAGTACGTGCTGCAGCATCAGGCGCAGATCCGCCAGCGGCTGCTGCCGCAGGGGCTGGAGGTGTTCGCCCGGCACCGCGCCGCCGGCGATCGCGTGGTGGTCGCCACCGGTGCGCCGCCGGAACTGGCGCGCGCCATCCTCGGCTTCGTCGCGCACCAAGACGTGCCGGTGGTCGGCAGCCTGATCGGCCCGCGCCTGGGTGCGGTCACCGCCACGCGCCACTGCCACAACGAGGAAAAGATGCGCATGCTGCGCGAACTGGGCTACGGCGAGATCGCCATGGCCTATTCCGACAGCACCGCCGATCTGCCGCTGCTGCAGGCCGCGGCCGCGCCGGTGGTGGTCAATCCCAAGCACGGCGCGGTGGCGGTGTTCCGCCGGCTGCTGCCGTCTGGCACGCCGATCCTCAACTGGGGCTGCCGCGACCGCGCCGGCGAGGTCGTCGGTTCCCGCTAGGGCGCGCCGCGGCGGGGAAGGCCGGCGTCAGCCGCCGGCAGCCCCGCGGTAAGCGCTGTCGCTGCCCACCAGCGCATGGTGCAGCGGCGCGACCCATTGCCCGCGATCGATGTCGTAGGCGCCGAAGCTGCCCTCGAATTCCCAGTACGCCCAGGCGAAATGGCGTTTCTCGGCGGCGTTGACCACCGCCACCGTCCAGGCCAGGCGATCGGCCGGCGGCGCCTGCTCGTAGGCACCGAACTCGCCCAGCAGTACCTGCCGGTGATGCGCCTTGGCCCAGGCCGCGATGCGGTCGAACTCGCCGTAGAGCTTGGTCCGGTCGGCTGCGCTGCCCCAGCTCACGCCGGTGTGGTCGCGGATGTCCGCCGGGGCCCACGGCGCGCCCTGGTGGGTGAAGCGGAACGGGTTGTAGTAGTGCACGGTGACCAGCAGGTGCGCATCGTCGTCGGGCAGGCGCAGGCTGTCGAGCGCGGTGAAGGAATTGCTGTTGCCCGGGCCCACCACCACCGTGCGGGTCGGGTTGTCGCGGCGGATGATCTGCAGCGCATCGTGCAGCAGGTCGTTCCACACCGCGCTGGTCATCTGGCCGTTGGGCTCGTTGAGGATCTCGAACAGCACCGACGGCGGCGCATGGCGGTAGCGCGGGGCGACCTGGCTCCAGAACGCCAGCAACTTGGTCCGGCACACCGCCGCGTCGGCGGCGCAGGGGTGGAAGTCGTGTTCGTCCAGGATCACGTTCAGGCCCGCGGCGGTGGCCTGGTCGACCACCGTATCCAGCGTCTTCAGCCAGGTCGGGTCGAGCCGGTTGTCCGCGTCCATGTGCGCGAACGCCTGCAGGTTGACTCGCACCGTGCGGAAGCCGCCGTCGCGGATCGTGCGGTACAGCGGCGGGCGGAAGCGCGCCTTCGCCGGGTCGTTCCACAGCGGGTCGTAGCCGAGGATGTTGACCCCGCGCCCGAGCCGGGCGAAGGCGTCGTCGGCCCGTGCGCGCGGCGCAGGCAGCGCCAGGCACAACAGGGCCAGGAGCAATGGGATGGCACGCATGGCGGTCTCGCGGGGCAGGGGAGTGGCGAGACGCGCGGCCATCGGCGGCGGCGTCCCGGCCGCGATCATCGCGCGGTCCACCCATGAGAAAGCGAACGCGGCCTGACCGCAGATCGGGTCACCAGCGCAACGGCTTCAGGCGCCGCGGAGACCGCCTTTGCGAATCCCCAATCCCGACTCCCAAATCCCGGGCGTCAGCCCAACCACCGATACAGCGCCCCGCCCACCTGATACAGGCTGATGCCCAGCACCAGCAGGCCCACCGCCACCAGCACCCAGCGCTCGCGCACGCGCTTGACCAGCAGCGCCGCCAGCGGCGCGGCGAGCATGCCGCCGACCAACAGGCCGAGCACGATGTCCAGGTGCTGCACGCCCATGGTCAGCAGGAAGGTCAGCGAGATCGACAGCGTCACCAGGAACTCGGCGGCGTTGACCGTGCCGATGGTGGTGCGGGCCTGGCCGCCGTGGGCGAGCAGGGTCGAGGTCGCCACCGGGCCCCAGCCGCCACCGCCGCTGGCGTCCAGCAGGCCGGCGACGAAACCCAGCAGCGGCACCCGCCGCACCTCGCGGCGCGGCAGCGCACGGCCGGCCGCGCGCAGCAGGATCAGCACCGCCAGGGCCAGCAGATACAGATAGACGAAGGGGCGGATCAGCTCGCCCGGCAACCGGGTCAGTACGTAGGCGCCGGCGACGCCGCCGACCATGCCCGGCAGCGCCAGGCGCAGGAACAGCCGCTTGTCGACGTTGCCCAGGGCCAGGTGCGACAGGCCCGAGGCGCCGGTGGTGAACACCTCGGCGCTGTGCACGCTGGCGCTGACCACCGCCGGCGGCAGTCCCAGGCTCAGCAGGACCGAGGACGAGACCAGGCCGAAGGCCATGCCCAGCGCGCCGTCCACCAGCTGGGCGGCCAGGCCGACCAGCACGAACCAGTAGAAGGTCTCGCTCAGCACCATCGTGCCGGGCCTCTCGACCCATGGCGGTCAGCGCGCGCCGTACAGCACCACGGTCTTGCCACGGGCGTGCAGGATGCCGTCGACCTGCAGTTTCTTCAGCACGCGGCCGGCCATCTCGCGCGAGCAGCCGACCAGTCGCGCCAGTTCCTGCCGCGACACGCGCAACTGCATGCCCTGCGGGTGGCTCATCGCCTCCGGCTCCTGGGCCAGATCGTGCAGGGTGCGCACGATGCGGTCGGTCACGTCCAGGAACGCAAGGCGGCTGGCCTTGCGCGAGGTGTCCAGCAGGCGCTTGGACAGCTGCACGCCGATCGCGTACAGCACCCGCGGCGCATCGGACGACAGCGAGCCCAGGAACAGCTGGTGCAGGCGCTCGTAGCTGATCTCGGCCAGTTCGCAGGGCGTACGGGTGCGCAGGATCACCTCGCGCTGGTCGGACTCGATGAACAGGCCCATCTCGCCGACGAACTCGCCGCTGCCGAAATAGCCCAGCACCAACTCGCGGTCGTCATCTTCCTCGGCGATGATGCTGACCGAGCCGCTGACCACGTAGTACAGGGTGCCGGCCGGATCGCCTGGCCTGAACACGTCCGTCCGCGCCGGATAGCGGCGACGGTGGCTGTGGGCCAGGAAGCGGTCGATGGTGGCGGTGTCCAACGTCAAAGGACTTGGAGCGATGCGCACAGGTGCTGCAGTGGATGTGTTTCCGGGGCTCATGGCGGCTTCGCTACGGCGTAATTCCCGAAGCTTAACGGGACGCGTTCGCGGCGGCAAACAAGAGACGGACGCCACGTTTCGCAGCGCGGCCATTTGGCTCATAATTGATTGGCTTTCCCCCCGACCCACTTCCAGAGGATCCACGCCGTGGTCAAGCCGTTGCCTCGCCTGAGGCTGCAAGGTTTCAACAACCTCACCAAGGCGTTGAGCTTCAACATCTACGACGTCTGCTACGCGATCTCCGAAGAGGAGCGCCAGCGCTACATCGAGTACATCGACGAGCAGTACGACGCCGACCGCCTGACCCAGATCCTCACCGATGTGGCCGAGATCATCGGCGCCAACATCCTCAACATCGCGCGCCAGGACTACGATCCGCAGGGCGCCTCGGTGACGATCCTGATCTCCGAAGAGCCGGTCATCGACAAGAAGGCCGCCGGCAAGGAGATCATTTCCGACGCCGTGGTCGCGCACATGGACAAGAGCCACATCACCGTCCATACCTACCCGGAAACCCATCCGCAGCACGGTATCGCCACGTTCCGCGCCGACATCGATGTCGCCACCTGCGGCGTGATTTCGCCGCTGAAGGCCCTCAATTACCTGATCGAGAGCCTGGAATCGGACATCGTGATCATGGATTACCGCGTGCGCGGCTTCACCCGCGACGTGAAGGGCAAGAAGCACTACATCGACCACAAGATCAACTCGATCCAGAACTTCCTGGCCAAGAACGTCAAGTCGCGCTACGAGATGTTCGACGTCAACGTCTATCAGGAGAACATCTTCCACACCAAGATGCACCTGAAGGACTTCGACCTGGACCAGTACCTGTTCGAGGAAAAGGCCAAGAATCTCTCGTTCAAGGAGCGCATGCGCATCGAGGCGCTGCTCAAGCGCGAGATCGAGGAGCTGTTCCACGGGCGCAACCTGTCCGAGTAAGCGCTCCACACCGGCGGGACGGCCCGCCCGCAGCACGCGCTGCGACCCCTGCCGACGGCGGCCCGATGTGCAGACATCGGGCCGTTTTCGTTTTCATTTGTCTACGGAGAAAGACAATGCCCTGGATCTACCTGCTGCTCGCCGGTCTGTTCGAGATCGGCTTCGCCCTCGGCCTGAAGTACAGCGAAGGCTTCACCCGGCCGTGGCCGACCGTGGCCACCCTGGCCGGTGCGGGCCTGAGCCTGTGGCTGCTGACCCAGGCGCTCAAGCACATCCCGCTGGGCACCGCCTATGCGATCTGGACCGGGATCGGTGCGCTGGGCACGGCGGTGCTCGGCATCGCCCTGTTCGGCGACAGCGCCTCGCCGGCGCGGTTGGCCTGCATCGGCCTGATCGTGGTCGGGGTGATCGGCCTGAAGCTGGTCGGGCACTGAGCGCAGCCCGCGCGCGCGTGGGCCTCAGGCGGCGGCGATGCGGCGCCGGGTCAGCACCCGGCCGATCAGCAGCCGGTGCGCGACCACCGCCAGCAGGGCGGCGATCGACAGCGCGATCAGCGCGCGGGTGAACACGCTGCCGAGGTTGCCGGCGTGCTGCAGCTGGTCCAGGCGCCCGAAGCGTGCGGGATCGGCATTGGCGTAGGCGATCTCGACCGTGGCGCCGTCCAGCAGCAACGGCGCGGCTTCCGCGCCGCTGGCCTCGAAGGCGCCGCTGTGCAGGCGGCCCTTGCTCTCGAACACATAGTGGAAGCGGTAGCGCACCAGTGGCTCGGTCTGCACGCCGAAGGCGCCGTCGGCGATCACCGGGACGGTGGCGACCGAATGGTCGCGCAGGATCGCGCTGGCCTGGCGGTAGTCGCCGAGCAGGTGATGCAGCAGGGCGCCGCCGCCGATCGCGAACAGGGTCGCGAACAGCAGGCGCGACAACCAGCGGGTCCGGGGCGATGGCAGATGGGGCGAGGATGCGGGCATGACAGTCTGCAGGCGGAGCGCACGCGGGCGCGACTCGGCACGGGTACATCGGTGGCTGCGGCACATGGCGATACCGCAGCCGGAACGGCGTGCGCCGACGTGGAATCAGTCAGCGTTCGTTCACTTTAACGCGATCGGCGCGGCAATGCCAGCCGGGGTGGCATCGGCCCGACCGGCGGGCGGCTACAGCCGATAGGCGACGGCCTTCATCAGTCGCGAGGCGGCGGCCATGACCGTGGGGATCGGCGGCGGCAGGCGCCGCGCCCCGGCCTGTTCGGCATGCTCGGCGTGGCGGGCCTCGTCGGCCTTCATCACTGTCAGCACGTCGCGGCTGCGCAGGTCGGCCGGCGGCAGGGTCTGCAGGTGTTCGTCCAGGTGCGCCTCGACCTGGCGCTCGGTCTCGACCACGAAGCCCAGGTTCCAGCCGTCGCCGCGCAGCCCGGCCAGGGTGCCGATCGCGTAGCTGCCGGCGTACCACAGCGGATTGAACAGGCTGGGGCGGCTGTCCAGCTCGCGCAGCCGCGCCGCGCACCAGGCCAGGTGGTCGGTCTCTTCCTGCGCCGCCTCCAGCAGGTGCGCACGGGTGGCCGGATCGCGCGCGACCGCGGCCTGGCCGAAATACAGGCCCTGGGCGCAGACCTCGCCGACGTGGTTGATGCGCATCAGGCCGGCGGCATGGCGGCGCTCGTCCGGCGCCAGCACCACATCGGCGGTGGCCGCGGCCGGGTAGGGGCGCTGCGCCGGCGGGTCGCCGAATACGGTCTCCAGCGCGCGCTGGGCCTCGACCAGGGCGCGATCGAGCGGGGAATGCTGGCGGCTGGCGGTCATGGGGGAAGCCCGGAAGCGGTGGGGTCCTCGATTTTCGCCGCCGGCCGGTGTGCTGCCAAGCGCGCCACCGCCCCTGGCACCGCAGTCTAGGGCGCACTTGCGCGCGGCGGCCGGGCCACGTAGAATTTCGCCTCTTGCGTTTTTGCAATTCACAACGCGTGGCAAAGTTCCGGCCGTTCGCTGCAGGAATCCGCCCGACCAACCGAGTCTGATCATGAGCACCTTCACTGCTAAGTCCGAGACCGTCCAGCGCGACTGGTATCTCGTCGACGCCGCCGGCAAAACGCTGGGCCGGCTTTCCACCGAACTGGCCCGCCGCCTGCGCGGCAAGCACAAGCCGGTCTACACCCCGCACGTCGATACCGGCGATTACCTGGTGGTGATCAACGCCGAGAAGATCGTCGTCACCGGCAACAAGCTCAAGGACAAGAAGTACCACCGCTTCACCGGCTACATCGGCAACCTGAAGACCGAGAGCCTGGAGCAGGCGCTGGAGCGCCACCCGGAGCGCGTGATCGAAATCGCGGTCAAGGGCATGCTGCCCAAGGGCCCGCTGGGCCGCGCGATGTACCGCAAGCTCAAGGTCTATTCCGGTGCGGAGCATCCGCACGCCGCTCAGCAGCCGCAGGTTCTGGATATCTAATCATGGCGATTTCGCAAAACTACGGCACTGGCCGCCGCAAGTCCTCCACCGCCCGCGTGTTCCTGCGCAAGGGCACCGGCAACATCTCCGTCAACGGCCGTCCGCTGGACGAGTTCTTCGGCCGCGAGACCGCGCGCATGATCGTGCGCCAGCCGCTGGAGCTGACCAAGAACACCGAAAGCTTCGACATCCTGGTCACCGCCACCGGCGGCGGCACCACCGGCCAGGCCGGTGCGATCCGCCTGGGCATCGCCCGTGCGCTGGTCGAGTACGACGAAACCCTGAAGACCGAGCTGCGCAAGGCCGGCTTCATGACCCGCGACGCCCGCGAAGTCGAGCGTAAGAAGGTCGGTCTGCACAAGGCCCGTCGCGCCACCCAGTTCTCCAAGCGCTGATCCATCGCGCCTGGCGTGGGCTCCCTCGGGAGCCTGCTGGGGACCAAGCAAAAGCCCGGCTTCGGCCGGGCTTTTGTCGTTTGGGGTCCGTGGTTTGTGTTGGCTGGCAGCATGTGTGTGTGCCGCCGCGGGTTTGGCGCGAACAGTATTCGGGCGATTGCCCGTCTGGCTTGGGGACTCGGCGTCGCCGCAAAAGATTCATGTCTGCAGAGCTACAGGTCTGCTGAGCCAGGGCCGCGTGTGTCTCGTCGGCATGGGGCGAATGAGTTCGTTTCCCGTCAGCGCCCGCTTCGGTGGATCGAATTCCATCTGGTGGAGTAGCCCCCTTGGAGTCCAAGGGGGCGCGCCGACAGGCGCGGGGATGTGGAAGCGGAAGGGCTGGGGCCCACATCTTGCGCAGCAAGATGTGGGGCGTAGGCGCGAAGCGCCTGCGCAAACCCCGCGCCAAACAAAAAAAGAAGGCCGATCTTTCGATCGGCCTTCTTTTTTTGTTTGGCTGCCCCGGATGGATTCGAACCACCGAATGCCTGAGTCAGAGTCAGGTGCCTTACCGCTTGGCGACGGGGCAATGTGGACTGCAAGTATCGCACGCCTTGGGCGTACACACCATGGTGGCTATGGGTGGACTCGAACCACCGACCCCAGCATTATGAGTGCTGTGCTCTAACCGGCTGAGCTACATAGCCCTGGTGAACCGCCAATTCTTATGGAGAAGCGGGCGGCTGTCAACGGGTTTCTGCGCTGCTTGTGGCCCGGCCGCAGCCATGGCAGAGTCGGAGCCAGTAGATTTTTCAGGAGTCCGCATCGTGATCGATCCGGACGGCTATCGACCGAACGTAGGCATCGTGCTGATGCGGCCGGATGGTCAGGTGTTCTGGGCACGCCGTGTGCGCCGGGACGGCTGGCAGTTCCCGCAAGGCGGCATGAACACCGACGAGACCCCGGTGGAGGCCATGTACCGCGAGTTGCGCGAAGAAACCGGGCTGTTGCCCGAGCATGTGGAAGTGCTCGGCGCCACTCCCGGTTGGCTGCGCTATCGCCTGCCCAGCCGGGCCATCCGCCGCAACGAGCGCCAGGTCTGCATCGGCCAGAAGCAGGTCTGGTTCCTGTTGCGGATGCAGTGCGACGAGAGCCAGCTGAACCTGGAACTGACCGAGACGCCGGAGTTCGACCACTGGCGCTGGGTCGATTTCTGGTACCCGGTGGAGCACGTGGTGCTGTTCAAGCGCGGGGTCTATGCGCGGGCGCTGCGCCACCTGGCGCCGCTGGCGCAGACCATCGCCGGCGCCGGCATCCGCGCCATGCCGACCCTGGCCCAGGAGGCCTGGCTGCCGGGCAATACGGCGGGCCACGAGCGGCCGCGCAAGCGTCCACGCAAGCGCGGCGGGCCCTGGGCGGCGCGGATTAATAACGATTAACGGGCGGAATTGACAACCATTCTCACTTTGGTTTGAATGGGCGCCAGGCGCAGTCCGCGCCGTCCGCCGCCAAGCCCGCCGTGTACGTCTGCATCTGCAATGGGGTCACCGATCGCCAGATCCGCGAAGCCGCCGAAGCCGGCTGCCGCAGCGTGTCCGAACTGACCATGCGCACGGGCTGCGGCGCCACCTGCGGCTCCTGCCTGGACATGGCGGGCGACCTGCTGGAGCGCGCGCTGAGCCGCGAGCTGCCCCTGCCGGTGCTCGGCGGTCTGGCCCGCGCCGCCTGAGGCCGTCGCCGCGCTGCAGCGCGGGATGATCACGATTCGCGTTCCTTCACGCCGCAGCGCGATTCGCTAGAGTCTGCGCTTTCCGGCTTACGCGAGCGATGCAATGAAGGGCGACAGCAAAGTCATCGAGTTCCTCAACAAGGTCCTCTACAACGAGCTGACCGCGATCAACCAGTACTTCCTGCACGCCAAGATGCTGAAGAACTGGGGCCTGAAGGAACTGGCCGAGCACGAGTACAAGGAATCCATCGACGAGATGAAGCACGCCGACAAGCTGGCGGACCGCATCCTGTTCCTCGAGGGGCTCCCCAACTTCCAGGCGCTGGGCAAGCTGCGCATCGGCGAGAACCCCAAGGAAATCCTCGAGTGCGACCTGGCGCTGGAACAGGACGGCACGGTCACCCTGCGCGAAGGCATCGCCTACGCCGAATCGATCCAGGACTACGTCAGCCGCCAGCTCCTGGCCGACATCCTGGAATCGGAAGAAGAGCACATCGACTGGCTGGAAACCCAGCTCGACCTGATCGACCGGATCGGCGAGCCGAACTACCTGCTGACCAAGCTCGACGACTGAATCGTCGGCGCATGAGGCCGCGGCGCTGGCCTGTGTCGGCGCCGCGCAGGATGTTGTTCGCTCTGCGCTCCGGGATGGCGCTGACATGCACGTGCAGGAGTCAACTGTCATGCAGCCGCGACGCGTGGCTGGCGCAAGGTCGCCGCTGATCCCGAACAGCGGCACATGCCGCTCCTGCGAGAGTCCATGCGGCCGACATGGCATCGGCATCGCACCACCTCGCTCTCCTGTGGGAGCGGCTTCAGCCGCGACGCGTTGATGGTGATCGTCGCGGCTGAAGCCGTTTCTGCACGCACCGGGTAGGCGGCGACTGCGGCGGTACGGCGCAAGCGCAGCGAGACCTTCCTGTGCGGACCACCGCAACACGTCGCTGCTGAATCTCGCGGCGTCCTCTGCGCGTGATCGCGGGCGGAGCATGCGGCTTGGCGAAGGCCATGCAGGTGCACCACGACAGCCATGCATGCACAGCGCCACTGTTCCTTTAAGAGTGGCTTCAGCCGCGATGGCGTTACGGGTAGCGCCTTGTCGCGCTGAAGCGCTCCTACAAGAAAGGCAGTAGGCCGTGCGTCGATGTCTTCGATGCACTGTGGCCGGGTCTTGCGGGCGATCGTGTCGCCTGCAGACGCGCCGTAGCGCGATACCACGCTAGGGTTCGGCGGGTTCGGCAGTGTCGCGGACGCTGGCGCGGTAGCCGCTCAGCGCCAGGCGCGCGCGCGCGAACTCGGCGATCACCAGGGCGACCGCGACCACGGGGCGATCCAACGTGCCGGTGCGCACGCCCGACTCGATGCGCAGCGCCGCCGCCGACAGCGCCAGCGCGCCGAGGTTGGCGGCCGAGGACTTCAGCGTGTGTGCGGCCTCGCGCAGCGCGTCGCTCTGCGCCGTCGCCGCCGCCTGCTCCAGGCGCTGGATCAGCAGCGGCGCATCGGCCAGGAACAGCTCGACGATCTGCGCCACGCTGGCCGAGCCGATGACCTCGCGCAACTCGTCGAGCACGGCGATCTCCAGCACCGGCGCCGGCACCGCTGAGGGCGGTTCCGGATCGTCTGCCTCCGGCGCGGCGAGCGGCAGCGTCGACGTTGCGGTGGTGCCGCGCGATGCCAGGTCCTGTTCCAACGCAGGCGCTGCCGGGGGGACGTCGAGCGTGGCGTGATCGGGCGATGGCATCGAGGCGGTCGACGTGGTGCTGGGGCTGGACGCCGTGGCGGCGTCCGTCGTGTGCAGGGTGGTGTGGCGGGTGTCCTGCGCTTCGACGTCCACCGCGTCGGCGAGCGCATCCGCCGCTGGCCCGCTGGCGATCGCCGCGGACCCGTCCGCGGCTGCATCCGCCTCCGGCGCGAACGCCGCGCTGGCCGGCGCGGCCGCCGGCTGCAGCGGCAGCCAGCGCTGCAGGCAGTCCTCCAGCCGCGCGCGATCGAGCGGCTTGGACAGGTAATCGTCCATGCCGGCATCGAGGCAGCGCTGGCGGTCGCCGGCCATCGCGTTGGCGGTCATCGCCACGATCGGCAGGCGCGGGCGCGACGCATCGGCCTCGCGCTGGCGCCACTGCCGGGTAGCGGCGTAGCCGTCCAGCACCGGCATCTGGCAGTCCATCATCACCAGGTCGTACGGCTGCCGCGACAACTGCGCCAATGCGGCGGCGCCGTCCTCGACGCTGTCGGCATGGTGGCCGAGCGATTCCAGCAACCGCCGCGCCACCATCAGGTTGACCGGATTGTCCTCGACCAGCAGCAGGCGGTAGCCGCTGCGCGGCGGCGGCGCGTCGGCCACGACGGTCGTCGGTTCCGCGGCGCGGGCCGGTGCGGGGGCATCCATGACGTCCGTCGCGAAGGCGTCGTGGTAGAACGCGTCGGCGGTGTCGGCGCCATCGCCAGCGGTCTCGCTGGCCAGGCTCGGCGTCGCCGGGGCCAGCGCCAGCATGCTGCGCAGGTCGATGTCCGCCGCCTGCCGCGACAGCAGCGCGCCGTGCGCGCGGATTTCCTCGGGAATGTCGGCCTCGCCGTACAGCCAGATCAGCCGCGCGGTCTGCGGCGCCGGCAGGCGCGCCACCGCGCGTTGCAGGGCGCGCGCGCTCTGCCGCAGTCCATCCAGGTCGCCGATCACCAGATCGTAGGTCGGGCGCACGCTACCGCCACTGCCGTTGCCGCGCAGCCGCTCCAGCGCCTCCTGGGTCGAATCGACCTTGCTCACCTGCACGCCCCAGTTCGGCAGCAGCACGCTCAGGCGCTGCTGCAGGCGCTGGTCGGCGCCGACCAGCAGCGCATGCAGCCGCGGCAGGCCGCCCGGATTCTGCGGCAGGTCGCCGATCACCTTCAGCAGCGGGATCTCGAACCAGAACGTGGCGCCATGGCCCTGCCGCGACGCCACGCCGATGCGCCCGCCCATCAGTTCGACGATGCGCTTGCAGATGGTCAGGCCCAGCCCGGTGCCGCCGTACAGGCGGGTGGTGGAGGCGTCGGCTTGGGTGAAGGCCTGGAACAGGTGCTCCTGGCGCTCGGCGCTGATGCCGATGCCGGTGTCGCGTACCTCGAAGCGCAGCAGGTGCTGTGCCGGGGTCTCGCCGAGCCGGCGCACGCCCAGGTCGATGCCGCCGCGCGCGGTGAACTTGACCGCGTTGCCGAGCAGGTTGCTCAGCACCTGGCGCAGGCGCACCGGATCGCCGCGCACCGGCAGGCGCACCGCCGGGTCCAGTTGCAGCGCCATGCGCAGGCCCTTGGCCTCGGCCGCGCGCTGCATCAGCTCCAGCACGCCGTCGAGCAGTTCGCGCAGGTTGAAGGTGGTGATCTCCAGCTCCAGCCGGTTCGCTTCCAGCTTGGAGTAGTCCAGGATGTCGTCGACGATGCGCAGCAGTTGCAGCGAGGAGGTGTTGGCCGCGCGCAGCATCTCGCGCTGGTCCAGGCCGAGCGGGCCGCGCCCGATCAGTTCCAGCATCGGGATGATGCCGTTGAGCGGGGTGCGGATCTCGTGGCTCATCGTCGCCAGGAACTCGCCCTTGGCCAGCACGGCGGCCTCGGCGGCCTGCTTGGCCTGCAGCAGTTCCTGTTCCAGCCGCTCGCGCACGTGCACGTCGTGTTGCAGGGCGTTGCGCTCGGACTCGGCCAGCGCGGCACGCGCCAGCGCCGCATCCAGGCGTTCGATCTGCTGGCGCGCGCGGCAGCCAGCCAGGGTGGCCAGCGCCGCGGCGGCGGCCATGCACAGCGGCGCCAACCAATGCCACAGCGGCGGCAACGGCAGCGCCAGCGGCGGCAGCGCCAGCAAGGTGCCGGCGACGGCGAGCGCCGCGGCGAAGGTCGCCGGCCGCGGGACGGGCCGACGTCTGCGGACGGACATGGCTAGAGCACCGCGTTCTGGAAGTCGAAGTTCAGCTGGTCGCCGACCGACTGCACCAGGTTGCCCTGGATGAAGTCGACCCCGCCCATCCACATCGCGGCCGCGGCCTGCGCCTGTTCGATCTGCTGGCCGATGATCAGCAGGCCGGCGCGGTGCGCCAGGTCGATGGTGGCGCGCAGCTGGTCGCGCAGTTCGGGATCGGCATGCGCGCCGGCGAAGCGTGCCGACAGGCGCAGATAGCCCAGCGGCAGATGCGCCAGTAGCGCTTCGGCCTCGGCGCCCGGTTCGAACTGGCTGATGCAGAACTGCACGCCCAGCGGCATCAGCCGTGCGCAGAACTGCTGCAGCGTGGCGGTGTGGACCAGCGCATCGTCCAGGCGCAGGTCGATCACCAGCGAGGTGCCGGTGACGCCGCGCCGGCCGATGGTGTCGATCAGCCATTCGGCGAAGGCGGTGCGCGCCAGCGTGCGCGTGGACTGCGAGACGAACAGGCGCAGCGGCGGAGTGGCGTGCTGGTACAGATGCAGCAGGCCCAGCGCGTGGTCCAGCACCTGCTGGTCGAGGTCGGCGAGGCGTCCGCCGGCCTCGGCGGCCGGCAGCACCTGGCCGGCCGAGAGCAGGCTGCCGTCGCGCTGGCGCAGGCGCAGCAGCACCTGGTACTGGGCGATGTCGCCGCCGGCGACGGCGACGATCGGCTGGTAGGCCGGCTCCAGTTGTCCCTCCAGCATCGCGATGCGCTGCAGGTCCTCGTCGGTGCGCGGCGGCACGTAGGCGGCGATGCTCTGCGGATGCAGCCGCGCCTGCAGCGCGGTGCGTTCGACCGCTTCGAGCGCGCTGCCGGCGTCCTCGAAGCCATGACCGAAGTCGGCGTAGCCGATCGCGCAGCGCAGGTGCAGCGCCTCGTCCTCGCGCAACGGGAAGGCGTGGCCGGACAGGGTGTCGCGCAGGCTCTGCGCGCGTTGCCGCTGCGCGTCGGCATCGGCGTCGTCGGCCAGCAGCAGGAAGCTGTTGTCGTTGAGCCGCGCCAGCGGCTGCGGCGCGGTGATGCCGGCCAGGCGGCGCCCGGCCTGCACCATCAGCCGCTCGAACGCGGCGTAGCCATAGCGTTCGCGCAGGCCGAGCGCGCTGGCGATCTCGATGAAGTACAGGCTGCCGGGGCGGCGCGCGCGCAGCGTCGTGTCCAGCAACTGCAGCACGTGGGCGCGGGTCGGCAGGCCGGTCTCGGGGTTGTTCAGCGGCACCGCCTCGGCGTGGCCTTGCTGGGCCTGCTGGCGGGCGCGGCGGATGCGGTTGGAGACCGCGGCGATCAGGTGCCGCGGCCGGATCGGCTTGGTCAGGAAGTCGTCGGCGCCGCTGTCGAGCACTTCGTATTCCAGTTCCGGATCGGCGTCGCCGGACAGGAACACGATCGGCAGCAGCTGGTGCTGTGGCTGCTGGCGGATCAGCGCGGTCAGGCGCATGCCGTCCAGTCCCGGCATGTGCAGGTCCATCAGGATCAGGTCCGGCCGGTAGTCGACCATGGCCTGCTGCACGCCTTCGGCCTGCATCTGCACCTGCGCATGCATGCCAGCGCCATGCAGCACGCTCTGCGCGAACAGCGCCTGCGCGCGGTCGTCCTCGACGATCAGCACGCGGTACGGCGCGGCCGCGGCCGGTGCGGCGGGATCGGAGGCGGCGTCGGCGACGACGAAGGCGGCCGCGTTGGCGTCGCCGGTGCCGTCGTCGTGCTCGCTGGCGGCCAGTGGCGTGGCGGCTGCCGCCAGTTCGGTGGGCACCGGATCGGCCATGCCGTCACCGGCGGCGGGATCGGCGGGCGCCGCGCGCTCCGCGTCGCCGACCCAGCGCCGCCAGTAGTGCGGCGGCGGGGTCTCGGCGCGGACATGGCGCGCGCGCGCGTCCTCGCGAGGGGAAAGCGGAGCGGTGTCGTTGGCGGGCATCGCGTCTGGTTCCTGGGGCGCGTCCAATTATGCGACGAAGTTCACGATGGCTGTGCGCCGGGATGCGAGACGTTGCCGGCCGGTGCCGTCGGCGAGGCCAGCAGGCGGCGCATGCCCCGCCACAGCAGGCGCCATGTCCACCACACCAGCAACGCGCCGAGCGCGCTCGCCGCCAGCACGACGGTCAGTGCCAGCCACGGGTGCGCGAGGGCCAGGGCCAGCGCGGCGATCACCACCGAATCTTCGGCCAGCGAGGCGATCCAGTTGCTGGCCGGTTCCGGCGAGGTGTTGAGCAGGGCGCGGGTGCCGGCCTTGAGCGCGTGGCTGGTCAGCGCCACGCCCGCGCCGGTGGCCAGCGCGCCGGCGCTCAGCTGGCCGTCAGGCGAAAGCGTGGCCGCGGCCAGGAAGGCGCCGGCCGGAATCCGGGTCAGGGTCTGCAGCAGGTCCCACACCGAATCCACGCCGGGGATCTTGTCGGCGAAGAACTCGGCCAGCGCCAGCGCGCCGGAGGTGCCGAGCACCCACCACGACTGCGTCGCCTGCAGCGCCGGCGGCAGCTCCAGCCAGCCGAGCAGGCCGGCCAGGCCGATGCCGAACACGGTCAGGTAGACGCGGATGCCGGCCAGCCAGGCCAGCAGGATGCCGATTACGAAGAGATGGGCGTCGGTCATGGCAGGCGCTCCTGCAAAGCACGGATGCCGGTCACTATCGGCCAAGCCCGCCACGAAGGCCAGCCCGCGGCGCGGGCCGGCCGCGCAGTCCGGCGCCGCTCAGGAGGGTGGCTTACACTAGGTGGCCCAGCAGGCCGACCCGCGAGGATCGACGCCGGCGCCGCCTCGGTGGCGCGGCAGCGCGCATGAACCGACCCGTTCCCCGTTTCCAGATCGTGGCCAATGGCGCCGCGCCCCGCCGCGGCCGCGGGCTGTGGTTGCTGCTCGCCGGGCTGTGGCTGCTGTCGCTGGCGCTGACCTGGTGGCTGGCCAGCCGCCAGGCCGCGCCGCGACTCGGTGCGGTCAGCGCGCAGTTGCGCGAGGCCGAACGCAACCTGCAGGCGCAGCAGCGGCAGATCGAGACGCTCAACCAGCGCCAGGCGACCCTGGCCCGTTCCGACCAGATCAGCCGCGCCGCCAACAACGAGGTGCAGAGTTCGCTGGCGGAGCGCGACGAGGAGATCGCCGGGCTGCGGGCCGACGTGGCGTTCTACGAGCGCTTGGTCGGCGCGACCAGCCAGCGCAAGGGCCTGAGCGTGCATTCGGTGGAGTTCTCCGCCGAGGCCGGCGGCACCTGGCGCTACAACGTGGTGCTGACCCAGAACCTCAACCGCGGCGCGATCAGCCAGGGGCAACTGCGGCTGACCGTGGAAGGCGTGCGCGGCGGCAAACTGACCAGCGTCGGCTGGGACGAACTGCACCAGAAGACCGGTGTGCCCGGGCAGGACTACTCGTTCCGCTACTTCCAGCAACTGGACGGCAGCGTGATCCTGCCCAAGGGCTTCACCCCGCAACGGGTGCGGGTGGCATTGAGCGGCGGCGGGGCGCCGGTCAGCCAGACCTTCGATTGGACATTGGCCGGTAACGGCAAAGGGGAATAATCAGCCTATGTTTGGGAACAAGAACAGCCGCAACAGCGGCCAGACCGTGGTCGATACGCTGATCGGCGCGCAGGTGGTGATCCGCGGCGACCTGGTGTTCAGCGGCGGCCTCTACGTGGAAGGGCGCATCCTCGGCAAGGTCGTCGCCGAAGACGGCGCGCCGGCCACGTTGACCCTGTCCGAGCACGGCAGTATCGAGGGCGAGGTGCGCGCACCGGTGGTGATCATCAACGGCCAGCTGATCGGCGACGTGCATGCCGCCGAGCGCGTGGAACTGGCGTCCAAGGCACGGGTGCAGGGCAACGTGCACTACCAGGTGGTGGAGATGAACGCCGGCGCGCAGCTGACCGGGCGCCTGATCCACGCCGGCAGCCTGGCCGCACTGGCGCCGCCGGAAGCGCACCGCGAGGCCGCCGGCGACGCCGAGCCGCCGCGCGCGCTCACCGCCGAGGCTTGATTCGGCCGTCCGCCGTCCCCATTCTCCCGCCATGAGCACTCTCGTCTCCCTGCCCGGCGCCGCGCCCACGCCCGACTACCAGTCGCTGGACCGGCCGTTGAACTTCACCGCGGCCGCTGCGGCCAAGGTGCGCGAACTGATCCGCGAGGAAGGCAACGATGCGCTGGCGCTGCGCGTCTACATCCAGGGCGGCGGCTGTTCCGGCTTCCAGTACGGCTTCGAGTTCGACGAGAACCGCGCCGAGGACGACCTGGCGGTGCAGACCGACCAGGTCACCCTGCTGGTCGACCCGCTCAGCCTGCAATACCTGATGGGCGCGGAAGTGGATTACAGCGAAGGCCTGCACGGGGCGCAGTTCGTGATCCGCAATCCCAACGCCAAGACCACCTGCGGGTGCGGCAGCAGCTTCAGCGTGTAGACACGCTGCGGCTTGCGGGACGCACGGTTTGCCTGCACCCTGCGGCGCATGTCCGATCCGACGCCTGCCTCTTTCGCCTTCGCCGGTCCTGCGATCGACCGTGCCGATGCCGTACGCAACGACCCGGCCGCGCTGCGCCAGGCCTGGGAACAGGCCAGGGTGCTGGTGCTGGAAGCCGATGGCCAGGCGCATGCCGATGCCGACGGACGCCCGCTGATCGCCAGCGCCGCCGCCCTGGGCGCGCTGGCAGAGCAGGCCATCTTCCTTGGCCTGGACCAGGATCAGGCCTGGTTCGCGCTGGCCGCCGACGCGCTGCCGCAGGCGCTGGCGCCGCCGCAGCGCATCGACCTGCGCCGCGCCGCGGCCGAGTGGCCGGCGCCGGAGGCGGGCCTGTTCGCCTACGCCCGCGCGATGCTGCACTGGCAATCGCGCACCCGTTTCTGCGGCGTGTGCGGCGGCACCATCGCGTTGCAGCGCGGCGGCTTCCTCGGCGTCTGCACGCAGTGCGCCAGCGAACACTATCCGCGGGTGGATCCGGCGGTGATCGTCGCGGTCAGCGATGGCCGGCGCCTGCTGCTGGGGCGCCAGGCGAGCTGGCCGGCGCGGCGCTACTCGGTGATCGCCGGCTTCGTCGAGCCCGGCGAATCGCTGGAACAGACGGTGGCGCGCGAAGTGGCCGAAGAGACCCTGGTGCGGGTGCGGCCGGGCAGCTGCCGTTACTACGGCGCGCAGCCGTGGCCGTTTCCTGGCGCGCTGATGCTGGGCTTCAGTGCGCAGGCGGAGGCGGACACGCCGCAGGTCGACGGCGAACTGGAAGACGCGCGCTGGTTCGAGCGCGAGGAGGTCGGCGCCGCGCTGGCGCGCCTGGCGGCGCAGGGCGACAGTGCCGACGATGGGCACGGCCTGCGTCTGCCGCCACGCATCTCCATCGCCCGCGCGCTGATCGAGGATTGGTACCGGCACGGCGCGCCGGCCTGACCGCGCCGGTACGTTCCGCGCACCCGCTTCAGAACGGTCCCGGAGGACCTGCATGTTCACGACCCTCGTCGCTGTGATCGTCGCCCTGGTGCTGGGCCATGTCGCGCCCGGCATGGTGGCCTCGTTGCGCCGCTTCGACGCCTTCGGCGACTGGCTGAGCTGGCTGGACACGCATGCCGGCGAGGGCAGCGCCTGGCGCGGCCGCTACGGCATCGCGCTGGCGCTGCTGCCGCCGCTGCTGCTGGTCGGCCTGCTGCAGTGGCTGCTGGCGGCACCGCACCTGGGCCTGCTGATCCTGCTGTTCGGGATCGTGGTGCTGGCCTTCAGCTGGGGTCCGCGCGACCTGGACACCGACGTCGAGGCGATCATCGACGCCGATGACGCCAGCGCGCGGCGCCTGGCGGTGGCGCAACTGCAGGCCGATGGCGGGCCGCTGCGTGAGGATCCGGCCGGGCTGGTCGAGGCGGTGGCGGTCAGCGCGCTGCGGCGCTGGTTCGCGGTGCTGTTCTGGTTCCTGTTGCTGGGGCCGTTCGGCGCGCTGGGTTATCGGCTGCTGGCGCTGGCTGCGGTCGGCCCCTATGCCGCGCGGCTGCCGCCGGCGACCGCCGCCGGCGCGCGCGCGTTGCTGGCGGCGCTGGAATGGCCGGTGGCGCACCTGATGACCTTCTCGCTGGCCCTGGTCGGCAATTTCGAAGCGGTGTTCGGCGCCTGGCGCGCCGCCGGCGGCAAGCGGTGGCAACTGGACACCGGCTTTCTCGGGCCGGTGGCGTGCGCCAGCGTACGCGGCGAACTCGATGCCGAGGCGCACGACTACAGCGACGCGGGCATGGTGGTGCCGGCGCTGCGGCGCCTGCCCGAACTGCGCGATGCGATGAGCCAGGTGTGGCGGGTGCTGCTGCTGTGGCTGGTGCTGCTGGCGCTGCTGGTGATCGCCGGCTGGGTCAGCTGAGCAAGGCGCCGAGAATCGCCTACGCGCAGGCGCTTGCTCGCGCCCGGTGCGAATCGCAAGGTGTTGCGTCCGGCTAGTGCGGCGCCAGCAGGGTGAACGGGAACCACGGCAGGTTGCGCGCGATCCAGTAGCCCGGCAGCGCGACCAGCCAGAAATTCGGCCGCGAGATCACGCTCACGACTGGCGCAAACCAGGCCGCGCGCCAGCCGGCCTTCCAGGCAATCAGGCCCGGCAACAGGGCCAGGCCCAGCATCGCGCCGGGATTCATCGCGAACGCGCCGACCGGGTCCAGGTGCACCAGCGCATGCAGGGCGCGGGTCATGCCGCAGCCCGGGCAGTAATAGCCGGTGAGCGCATGGAACATGCACGGTGCGAACGGGTTGTTCGCGGCATTGGGATCGAAGCGGTACAGCAGCGTGGCGCCGCCGGCCGCGAATGCGGCGGCGGCGCCCAGGCACGCCCGTTGTTGCCAGGCGCGCATGCCGATCAGCTCGCGTGCTGGATCTGCTGCATGTAGTCCATGTAGCTCTGCATGCCGCCGGTGGCGACCATGACGGCATTGATCAGAAGGCCGATGATGGCCAGTGCGGTGGTCACCCAGCACCAGGTCTTGGCGGTGTTGGAGGCGCGGCGCGCGCCTTCCAGGTCGCCCTGGTTGAGCAGGCCGTTGACCTTGCTGGAGAACACGATGGCGACGATGCCGGTGATCAGCGCCGGGCAGCACAGGCAGAAGCCGAGCACCGTCGAGATGATCGCCCAGGCCAGGTGGTTGGGAACCGGACCGGGGACGCCGGAGGCGGGAGGCGGCGGGGGCGCGACGGGGCTGACGGTACTCATGTGGATCTCCTGGATGGGTGGTGCACGGCAGTCGGTGAGTCTAGACGAGTCGCTGCGGTGCGGAGGTGGCGGGCCGTCAGTGCGGCGCGAGCAGCGTGAAGGGATACCAGGGCAGATTGCGCAGCAGCGCATAGCCGAGCAGCACCCATAGCCATAATCGCGGGTCGGCGAGGATCTTCAGCAGCGGCGCGAGCGGGCGCAGGCGCAGGCCGGCGGCGTTGAGCGCCATGATCGCCAGCAGCGGCAGTGCCACCACCAGCAGGGGATTGCTGGTCCAGGCATGGGCCAGGTCCAGGTGCACCAGCGCGTGCAGGCAGCGGGTACTGCCGCAGCCGGGGCAATACAGGCCGGTGAGGGCGCGAAACGGGCAGCCCGGTAGTGGATTGCCGGGGACATTCGGATCGATCCGACGCAGCACCACGGTGGCCACCACCGCGGCGCCGCTCAGTGCGACCAGCGGCAGCCAGCGGGGCAGGGACTGCAGGCGCTGAAGGGACATGGCAGGCGGACGATCGCGTGGTCGGCCGCCGTCGCAGGCGACGGCGGCCGCGGCGCTCAGGACATGGACGATTGCTGCATCATGCCCAGGCCGCCCAGGGCGAAGAGGAAGATCATGTACAGCACGATCAGCACCACCGAGGTCGCCGCCGAGTAGATCGCCCACTTCTTGGCCTTGTCCGACGAATCGCGCGCACCGGCCACATCGCCCGCGGCGAGCTTGGTGTTGACCTGCGAGGCGTAGACGATGGACACGATGCCCAGCGGCAGACAGCAGAACAGCGTGGTCAGGATCGCCCAGACGAGGTTGTTGGACACTTGCGGTGCGGTGGTATTCATCCGTGTTACTCCGGTGGTTGGGTGGTGGAACGGGAAACGGTGGGGGTCAGTTGCCGGCCAGGCTGCCGATCGCCTCCAGCAGGATGGCCACGAAGATCCACACGACGACCAGGATCGGCGACGCGAGCGCCCACCAGCCGGCCTTGCGTGCGGCGGCGCGCGCGCCCTCGATGTCGCCGGCAGCGCGGCGGCCATCCACCTGCGCCGCGTAGACGATGGACACGATGCCCAGCGGCAGGCAGCAGAACAGCGTGGACAGGATCGCCCAGACCATGTTGTTGGGCACATAGACGCCCGCGTTGGGCGCTGCTGGTGGTTCGGGCTGGTTCACTGTCCGCTCGGTCCTTCGCACTGGACGCCACGGCCTGTGGCGTCTCCCCTGAGGTTAATTTACCCGAAGCGCGTGCCCAGGGCACCTGCGCCGCACTCAGGCGGCATCGCCACGCAGCCTTTTCACCTGCGCCTCCAACGTCTCGGCGGTGGCCTGGGCCCCGGCTACCGGCGCATCGGCGATCACCTCGATGTGGGCGCGGAAGCGCCGCGGCACGCGCATGCGCCGCAGCCGCGAATCGCGCTTGCTCCACATGCTGGTCCACATGTTGCGCAGCGCCATCGGTACCACCGGCACCGCGCGCCGGGCCAGGATCTTCTCCACGCCGGACTTGAACGCGGCGATCTCGCCGTCCTTGGTCAGCGCGCCTTCGGGGAAGATGCACACCAGCTCGCCCTCGGCCAGCGCGGCGTCGATGGCGTCGAACGCGCGCTGCATCAGCTCGGGATCCTCGCGCGCCCCGGCGATCGGAATCGCCTTGGCGGTGCGGAAGATCCAGCGCATCACCGGAATGTTGAAGATGCGGTAGTACATGACGAAACGCACCGGTCGCGGGATCGCCGCGGCCAGCACCAGCGCGTCCATGTAGCTGACGTGGTTGCACACGATCAGCGCCGCGCCCTCCTCCGGCACGTGGCGTTCGACGCCGTGCAGGCGCAGCCGGTACAGGGTGCGCACCATCACCCAGCTGAGGAAGCGCATCAGGAACTCGGGCACGATGCTGAAGATCCAGATCGCCACCACCGCGTTGGCGATGGCCAGCGCCAGGAACACCTGCGGGATGCTCAGCCCGGGCAGCGGGATGCGCATGCCGAACAGGTGCAGTTCCTGCATCTGCAGGACGATGCCGATCATCGCCGCCAGCACGATGAACAGCGAGTTCTGGATGTTGAGCCCGGCGATGACGCGCGACAGTTCCGCCTTCGGCGTGCGGCTCTGGATCAGCGCGAACAGCGGCACCACGAACAGGCCGGTGCACAGGCCGATGCCGACCAGGTCGAGCATGATCCGCCAGCTGCCGGCCTGGTGGACGAACTGGCCGATGCCCAGGCCGGTCTGCAGCGCGGCGCCAGGGCGGGCGAAGTACAGGTCGAGCATGAAGGCGCTGATGCCGAACGCGCCCAGCGGCACCAGGCCGATCTCGACGGTGCGCCCGGACAGCTTCTCGCACAGCAACGAGCCGGTGCCGGTGCCGATCGAGAACAGCGCCAGGGCGAAGATGTACAGGTCCTGCGCGCCGCCCAGGTTGAGTTCGGCGTAGGTCGGCAACTGCGCGGTGAGCACGGTGCCGACGAACCAGAACCAGGACACGCCGAGCACGGCGTTGCGCACCGCCAGCTGGCGCCGGGTCAGGCGCATGATCGCCAGCGATTCCGGCAGCGGGTTCCAGTTGATCTTCAGCTCGGGTGCGCCGGCGTCGACCTTGGGGATGCAGCGCGCCATCAGGTTGCCGGTGACCGCCAGCGCGACCACCGCGGTGGCGGCGGCCACCGGCCCGTGGCTGCCGGCGATCTGGAAGATCAGCCCACCCAGGATCATGCCGCACAGGATCGAGATCGAGGTGCCCATCTCGACCAGGCCGTTGCCGCCGGTCAGTTCCTCCGGCTTGAGCACCGACGGCAGTATCGAATACTTCACCGGCCCGAACAGGGTCGACTGCAGGCCGGTGCAGAACAGCGCCACCAGCAGCACCGCCATGTTCTCGGTCAGGAAGCCGACCGCGGCCAGCGACATGATGCCGATCTCCATCGTGGTGGTGATGACCACCAGCCGCGACTTTTCCAGCTTCTCGGCGATCTGCCCGGCCAGCGAGGAGAACAGGAAGTACGGCAGGATGAACAGTGCCGGCGCCAGGTTGGTGTACAGCGTGCGCTGCTCCGGGGTCACGCCCAGATAGAACAGCAGGCCGATGATCGCCTGCCGGTACACGTTGTCGTTGAACGCGCCCAGCGACTGGACCACGAAGAACGGCAGAAAGCGGCGTTGCCGCAACAGGGCGAACTGGCTGTGGGCGGACATGCAGGCTCCTTTGCGAACGCGCGCAGCCTAGCAGGTTCGCCGCGCGCGCAGGCGCGGCGCGCGGCGGCCGGTGCTGGCGCTGTCGGTTGCGGCCTGCAGGGCGTCGCGCTGGGCGCGCAGCAGGGCGATGAAGGCGCGTGCGGCCGGGGTCGGATCCGGCCGCCACACGGCGTAGGTGAGGAAGCGGAAGCGCTCGCGCAATGCCACCGTCGCCACACCGTGCATGCCGGTGGCCATGGTCTGCGGCACTACCGCCAGGCCCAGGTCCTCGGCCACCAGTTGCCGCTGCAGGTCGGCATGGGTGACCTCGTACTGCAGGCGCTGGCGCAGGCCGGCGGCGGCGAAGGCGCGGTCGATGATGCCGCGCACGCCGGCGCCGGGGATCAGCCCGGCCATCGGCGCGTCTTCCAGGTCGCGCAGGGAGACCTGGCGGCGCGCGGCGAAGCGGTTGCCGGGTGCGGCGATCAGCGCCAGCGGTTCCTCGTGCAGCAGCAGGTGTTGCGGCGGCAGCGCCACGTGCGGGCCGACCCCGACCAGGGCCACGTCGAGCCGGCCTTCGCCCAGTTCCAGCAGCAGCGCATCGCTCATGCCGGTGCGCAGGTGCACGTCCACCGCGCTGTGCGCTTCGCGGAAGCGGCGCAGCACCGCCGGCACCTGCACCGCGTTCAACGAGGAGATCTGCCCGATCTGCAGGCGGCCACGCACCGTGCCCAGGGTCTGCGCCATTTCCTCGTGCAGGCGTTCGGCGGCGCGCAGGGTGGCGCGCGCGTTGTGCAGGAACACCTCGCCGGCGGCGGTGGCCCGCACGTGGCGCGCCCCGCGTTCGAACAGGCGCGCGCCCAGCGCCTGCTCGATCTTGGCGATCTGGTGGCTCAGCGCCGACTGCACGGTGTGGCAGCGGCGTGCGGCCGCGGTGAAGCTGCCTTCCTCGGCGACGGCGACGGCGAATTCGAGCTGGCGCAGGGTCAGCATGGCGCTGCCTGGCGCGCACGGTGGCGAGGCCGCAGCCGATCCGCGCCGGGGCTGCATGCGCCACGCGCCGTCTGTCGCAGTGCCCGCCTCATGCTGTGCGCCCGAGCCGCTTGCGCCATTGCTGGCGCAGCCACAGGCGGATGTTGTAGCGGCGCTTGCGGCTCATGAACGGGTAGCGCAGGGTGATGCCGAGCAGGCCGCGCAGCGTGTCGAGCCGCGGCGCCTGCGCGGGCAGCGCGTCGCAGCGCACCGAGATGCGGTCGCAGCCGGCGTCGTGGGTGCGGTGGATGACGTCGGCACGCATGATCAGCAGATCGCCGACCGCGAGGTGCGGCACCACCTTGTGCGCTTCCAGGTCGAAGCCGATCTTCCAGCCGGGGCTGGCGTCGTACAGATCCTCGATCGCGTACCAGTCGCCGATGGCCAGGGCCTCGCCAGGAAAGCGCAGCCGGAACCAGTCCAGCGTGTCGGCCTCCACGCAGCGGAAGCGCAGCGCGCCGCGGCCCTGGATGCGCTGGTGCAGCTGCGGATCCAGCCGCGCGACCACGTCGTCGGCGACGATGGCCACGTTGGCCAGGTCGGCATCGGGCTTGCGCACCGGCATGTAGCAGATCAGGTAGTTGCGGTGGTCGCCATGCAGGAAATAGCTGAAGTGATCCAGGTGCCAGTTGAGCGCGCCGCCCGGCGCGGTCTTCGGATCGCGGTGCTGGTCGAACGGCAGACGTAGGCTTGGCGCAGCATGGCTTTCGCGGATGCGGATGGCGCAGTAGCCGAAGCGATCGACCGCGATCGCCAGGCCCATGGCCGCTGCCACCGCCGGCACGGTGGCGGCGATGCGGGCCTGGATGCGCTGCATGTCCGCCGCCGGCAGGTCGCCGATCACGCCGTCGTGGAACTTCTCGGCGCCTTCCAGGAAGCGCAGCAGGCTGTCGGGAATGTCGCCGTCGCCCAGGAAGCCGCGGACCACCGCATACCCGTGCTGCTGCAGCGCCTCGGCGATGTCGGTGCTGGGCATGGTGCGGGTTCCTTCGGCGCGGGGGCGGTGGTGGGGCGGCGCTCCAGTCCGGACGCCGCCTGCGTTCGAAGCGGCGGCCCCGGCGAACCGGCCGGCCTGTCGGCGCGGGAATCACGCTATCTCGAAAACAGATGGAAGTGGTGAAAAAAATGCGTTTGAAAGATCGCTGCCACCGCCACAGACTGCGCCCCTCCCCACGATCCGGTGTCCGTCCATGGAAACGACTTCGCATCCGCCGATGCGCCGCGGCCTGGTGCTGCTGATGGCCACCGCCACCGGCCTGGCGGTGGCCAGCAACTACTACGCGCAGCCGCTGCTGGAGGTGCTGGCGCAGACCTTCGCCATCGACGTGCGCCGCGCCGGTGCGGTGGTCACCACCGCGCAGCTGGCCTACGCCGCCGGCCTGCTGTTCCTGGTGCCGCTGGGCGACCGCTTCGAGCGCCGCAGCCTGATCGTCGGGCTGTATGCGCTCAGCGCGGTCGGCCTGCTGGTCAGCGCGATGGCGCACAGCTTCGCGTTGCTGCTGCTCGGCACCTTGATCACCGGCCTGAGTTCGGTGGCGGCGCAGATCCTGGTGCCGTTCGCCGCGACCCTGGCCGCGCCGCACGAGCGCGGCCGGGTCATCGGCACGGTGATGAGCGGCCTGCTGCTGGGCATCCTGTTGGCGCGCACGGTGTCCGGCCTGCTGGCCGGGATCGGCGGCTGGCACACCGTGTACTGGGTCGCGGCGGCGCTGATCCTGGTGGCCTCGGGGCTGCTGTGGCGCGGCCTGCCACGGCACCCGGGCAACCCGCACCTGTCCTATCCGCACCTGATCGGTTCGGTGCTGGCGCTGCTGCGCGACGAGCCGGTGCTGCGCGCGCGCTCGGTGCTGGGCGGGCTGCTGTTCGCCGGCTTCAGCATGTTCTGGACCACCCTGGCGTTCCTGCTGTCCGGCCCGGACTACCGCTACGGCACCGCCACCATCGGCCTGTTCGGGCTGATCGGCGCGGCCGGCGCGTTCGCCGCCAACCTGTCCGGCAAGCTGTCCGACCGCGGCGCCGGCCATCTGGTCGGCTGGGGCGGCCTGGTCATGCTGCTGCTGTCGTGGCTGCTGTTGCTCGGCGCGCCGCACTCGCTGTGGCTGCTGATCGCCGGCGTGGTGCTGCTGGACGTGGCGGTGCAGGGCGTGCACATCGGCAACCAGAGCGTGATCTACCAACTGGATCCGGCCGCGCGCAACCGCATCACCTCGGCCTACGTCACCTGCTATTTCATCGGCGGTGCGATCGGGTCCAGCCTCGGCACCGCGGCCTATGCCTACGCCGGCTGGCGCGGGGTAGCGCTCGGCGGTGCGGCGCTGGCGGTGGTGGCGCTGCTGTGGATGGGCCTCAGCGTGCGGCCGGCGCGGCAAGCGCCGGCGCAGGCGCCGACGGCACCGTCGCGGCAGTGACCGCCTGCGCGGCGTCGCGCAGCTTGGGCAGCAGGCGCAGGGTCAGCGCGAGCTGGTTGCGCACCAGCCGGCGCTTGGCCTCGTCGATGCCGTCCTCGCGCTCCAGCGCCTCGGCCAGTGCGATCTCGGCCGGCTCGTCGGCGGCCGGCAGCGCACGTCGTTCCGCAAGCGCGTCGGCCAGCGCGCCCAGAGCCTGCGGCAGGTAGTCGCCGGCGCGGGCGATGTCCGGATCGGTCTCGCCGGCCAGCGCCGCCCGATGCGCGCCCAGCGCCGACAGATAGCCGAGCAAGGTGTTGGACAAAGCCAGGAAGCGGAAGCCGGCATCGAGGTTGCGGCGGTAGCGGCCGGGCTCGCGCAGCATGTTCGACAGCGCCACCGACAGCGCGGCGTCGGCGTTGTGCATGTCGCGGCGGGCGATGCGGTAGGGCAGGTCGTCGCGCATGCCGCTGCGGTACTGCTCCAGCACCTGCGCCAGGTAGCGCGCGCTGCTGGACAGCACCGTCGCCAGCACCTGGTTGAGGCGACGGCCCTGCCAGTCCGGCAGGATCAGGAACGAGGCGGCGGCGGCGATCGCGCAGCCGATCAGGGTGTCGAGCAGGCGCGGCCAGATCAGCATGAAGCCGTCGCCGATCAGGTTGAAGCAGAACAGCGCCATCACCGTGATCGCCGCGGTGGCGAGCATGTAGCGGTCGGTGCGGGTGACGAAGAACACCAGCGTGCCGAGCAGGGCGAACAGCAACTGCAGCTCGGTGCCCGGGAACAGCTGCATCAGCGCCCACGCCGCGCCCAGGCCGATCAGGGTGCCGGCGATGCGCTGGGCCAGGCGCAGGCGGGTGGCGCCGTAGTTGGGCCGGCACACGAAGGCGGTGGTCAGCAGGATCCAGTAGCCGTTGCTGGCGTGGATCGACTGCATGATGGCGTAGCCCACCACCAGCGCAATCGCCATGCGCAGCCCGTGCCGGAACAGCACCGAGCCGGGCGTGAGCTGCTGGCCCAGGCGCCGCAGCATCTCGCGCAGGGTGTGCGGCGAGGAGTCGCGCAGGCGGGTGTCGAGGGTGTCGCTGGTGGTGTCCGATTGCGCGGCCTCGGCCAGGCGCCGCTCGATGCTGTGCAGGTTGGTCACCAGCAATTCCAGCGAGCCGAGCAGCCGCGCCTGCCGTGGGTCGGCACGGGCGTGCAGGAAATCCAGCGACTCGCGCAGGTCGGTGGTGGCCTGCTGGGTCTGCTCGCCGTAGTCGAACGGCTGGCGCAGCCGGATCGCCTCGCCCAGCGCCGCGCAGGCCTTGCCCTGCAGGGCAAGCAGGCGCTGGCAGCGGTACAGCACGTCGCTGTGGAAGAACGCGTCGGTCAGCGCCTCGTACGGGTAGTGCGAGGAACTGGCGCGCTCGTGGAAGTCCTGCGCCATGTAGTACAGGCGGAAATACAGGCCCGACTGCACGCCGGGCCGGCCGGAGCGGCCGAAGCGGCTGATGATCGCGGTCTTGGCCGCGTTGAGTGCGGCCACCACCTGCGCGTTCTGCTCGGCCAGCGCCAGCCGCCGCGCGTGCAGGTCGCTCTGCCGCACCGGCTCGAACAGGGCCGCCTTGAGCCGCAGGTAGCGGCCCAGCTCCAGGTACAGCCGCGACAACCGCTCGCGCACCGGCCGGTTGGCGAACAGCACCGTCCACAGCACCGACAGCACCGCGTACCAGCCGGCGCCGAGCAGCAGCAAGGCCACGCCGTGCCAGGCGTTGCCGCCGACATGGCCGTTCTGGGTGCCGTGGTCCAGGCCGATCATCGCGTAGATCGCCAGCGCCACCGTGGCCTGGGCGATGGAGGCGTAGCGTTCGCCGAGCGCGCCGAGCAGGGTCAGGGCGAAGGTGGACAGCGCCAGGCCGGCCGCGAACGGCCACGGATACGGGAACAACAGCACCACCGCGGCCGCGGCGGCGGCGAAACACAGCAGCGACAGCAGCACCGACTTGATCCGGCCCAGCCAGTTGTCGTCGGTCTCGGCGATGGCGCTGGCGATGGTGCCCAGGAAAATCGCCGGCACCGCCTCCAGTTGCTGCAGGTGCCAGCACACGCCCATCGCCACCGCCAGCGCGATGAACACGCGCAGCCCGTAGCTGGCCTTTTCGTGGGCCCACAGGCGGCTGAGGCGGGTTTCGATCGAGGGGGTCGGCACGGCGACACGATAGCGCACCGTCGCTGTATGCGATCCCCTTTTAGAGGCCGGCTCAGACCGCGAGTTGTCGCAGGCGTGCGTCCAGCAGCGCCGGGAAGCGTTTGTACCAGGTCTGGTTGAGCGGCGAGGGATGCGGCAGCGGGTACAGCGTCACGCGGCGGGTGCGGCGGCCGTCCTCGCTGCGCAGCTCCACCTCGGTCTGCGCCTGGAAGCGGTCCTCACGCGCCCACAACGCCTCCAGCGCCGCGCGCACCTCGCGCGGCTGGTCGATGCCGAACCACAGGAAGGCCTCGCGGCTAGGGCGTGTCGTCCATTCCCGAGGATACCGCGTTGGGTCTGGCAGGCGCGCGGCCGGCGTTGCGTGGCGCAGCGCCTGACTGGCCGTCAGGTCAAGCCGCGCGGCGCCGGCCGCGCGCCTGCCAGGCCCAACCCGAAGGGCCGTGATTGCGCGCGCCCGTGACCGCGTCATCGCTCGGGCGTGGACGGACGTCCACTTCCTCCCTCTTCCTTGCCACAGGCACGCGCAATCACGGCGCGGCATGCTCGGGAACGGATGACGCGCCCTAGGGTGAGGATGGCATCGCCGCGCCACTGCTCGAGCAGCAGGCGCCGCATCAGCGGGTGGAAGCGCCGCTTCACCGGCATCGACCACGCCTTGTTGCCCACCGGCTTGTACGGCACGGTGTTGAGCCAGAAGGCGACGCGGCCGGCCTCGAGCCCGGCCGCGAAGTCGGGCATCTCCGCGCCGTGGTGCCGGTGCCGGTACAGCGCCTTGCGCACCAGTTGGCCGCCGCTGCCGACGAAGGGCGCGCCGTGTTCCACCTCGCTGCGGCCCGGGTCGCGACCGAGGATGCACACCTTCGCATCGCGGCGGCCCAGGCCGATGATGGGATCGAGCGGATCCTTGCCGCAGGCGGCATAGGCCGCGGTATCGATGCCGTCGGTCTGCGCGGCGAGCGCGCGGAAGCGGGTGCGGAGAGCGGGGGAGAGGGCCATGGAGCGTGTGCGAATCGGTGGGGAATCCAGGCTAGCGCAGCGGCGATGGTGGCTGCGTGCGGGCTTCCACGCGAGAGCGGTGTGCGCTCCTTGTGGGAGGGACACCAGTCCCGGCAAGCGAGGATGTCAGCCGCACTTTGAGCTTCACTCGTCGCGGCTGAAGCCGCTCCCACAGGGAGTGGGTCGGGTGTCCTTGTGGGAGGGACTTCAGTCCCGACGCTGGATGATGTCAGCCGGCATCGGGCTTTGCTCGTCGCGGCTGAAGCCGCTCCCACAGGGAGTGGGTCGGGTGTCCTTGTGGGAGGAACTTCAGTCCCGACGCCGGATGGTGTCAGCCGTCATCGGGCTTCGCTCGTCGCGGCTGAAGCCGCTCCCACAGGGAGTGGGTCGGGTGTCGTTGTGGGAGGGACTTCAGTCTCTACGCCGGATGGTGTCAGCCAGCATCGGGCTTTGCTCGTCGCGGCTGAAGCCGCTCCCACAGGGAGTGGATCGGATGTCCTTGTGGGAGGGACTTCAGTCCCGACGCCGGGTGGTGTCAGCCAGCATCGGGCTTTGCTCGTCGCGGCTGAAGCCGCTCCCCCAGGGAGTGGGTCGGGTGTCCTTGTGGGAGGGACTTCAGTCCCGACGCCGGATGGTGTCAGCCAGCATCGGGCTTTGCTCGTCGCGGCTGAAGCCGCTCCCACAAGGAGTGGATCGGGTGTCCTTGTGGGAGGAACTTCAGTCCCGACGCTGGATGATGTCAGCGAGCGCTGGGCTTTGCTCGTCGCGGCCGAAGCCGCTCCTGCCCGTGGCGACGTGCTACGCCCCCTGCTCGCGCGCGATCGCGCGCCAGCCGATGTCATGGCGGTGGAATTCGCTGGCCCAGTGAATCTGCTCCACGCCGGCATACGCATGCCGCTGCGCCTCGGCCACGCTGTCGCCCAGCGCCGCCACGCACAGCACGCGGCCGCCGGCGCTGAGCACCCGGCCCTGCGCGTCCAGCGTGGTGCCGGCATGGAACACCTTGGCGTTGCCCGGCACCGCGTCCAGGCCGGTGATCGCTTCGCCGGTGACCGGGGTTTCCGGATACGGCGCCGCCGCCAGCACCACGCCCAGCGACGGGCGCGGATCCCACTGCGCCTCGGTGGCGTGCAGGCGCTCGTCGAGCGCGGCCTCGAGCAGGTCGAGCAGGTCCGACTGCAGACGCAGCATCACCGGCTGCGTTTCCGGGTCGCCGAAGCGCACGTTGAACTCGATCACCTTGGGCGCGCCGCTGGCGTCGATCATCAGCCCGGCGTACAGGAAACCGGTGAACGGCACGCCGTCGTCGCGCATGCCGCGCACGGTCGGCTCGACCACCTCGCGCATCACCCGCGCGTGCACCTCGGGCGTCACCACCGGCGCCGGCGAGTACGCGCCCATGCCGCCGGTGTTGGGGCCGGTGTCGCCGTCGCCGACGCGCTTGTGGTCCTGGCTGGTGGCCATCGGCAGCGCGGTGTGGCCGTCGACCATGGAAATGAAGCTGGCTTCCTCGCCGTCGAGGAATTCCTCGATCACCACGCGCGCGCCAGCGTCGCCGAACGCGTTGCCGGACAGCATGTCGCGCACCGCGGCCTCGGCCTCGTCCAGCGACATCGCCACGATCACGCCCTTGCCGGCGGCCAGGCCGTCGGCCTTGATCACGATCGGCGCGCCCTTGTCGCGGACATAGGCCAGCGCGGCCTCGACCTCGGTGTGCACGGCGTAGAACGCGGTGGGAATACCGTGGCGCTGCAGGAAATCCTTGGCGTAGGCCTTGCTGCCTTCCAACTGCGCGGCGGCAGCGCTGGGGCCGAAGATGCGCAGCCCGGCGGCGCGGAAGCGGTCGACCACGCCCAGCACCAGCGGCACTTCCGGGCCGACCACGGTCAGTGCCACGCCTTCGTCCAGGGCCAGCGCGAGCAGTCCGTCGAGGTCGTTGACCTTGACCGGCACGTTGCGGCACTTGGCCTCGCCGGCGGTACCGGCATTGCCGGGCGCGACCAGCACTTCGTCGACACGGGGGGACTGGGCCAGCTTCCAGGCCAGGGCGTGTTCGCGGCCGCCGGAGCCGATGACGAGCAGTTTCATCGCGGAATTCCAGATTGCAGGGGAAAGGGGAACGGCTGCGCCGGGCGCGCGCGCCTCACGTGCAGCCTTCGCGCTGCAGCGCCTCGGGGAAATGGTAGGTCCAGGTCTTCGCGTCCAGGGCGAAGCGGTGGCTGCGCTGCACCGGGCGCTGGCCGCACTCCGTGCCGGTTTCCTCGATCAGCAGCGGCCAGACGCGGGCGGCGTGGTCGCGGTCGTCGAAGCGCAGGGCGAAGTCGATGGCGAACTGGCCAGCCTTGCAGTCCGCGGCCGCATCGGCGGCATCGCAGTCGGCGGCGGCGCTGTTGTCGATGTGGCTGCGCACGCTGCCGGCGTCCACCAGGCCCTTGGGGCCGGGTAGGATCAGGGTCTGCGATTGCAGCGCGTAGCCCTGGCCGAACCAGCCGTCCTCGACGCGGAACCCGTAGAAATCGCTGCCGGCGCGGACGATGCCGACCTCGCCGGGCTGGCCCTGGCTGCCGTAGGTGCCGCCGGTGCGCTCGGCGGCGACGGCGAAGCCCTGGCCCTCGGGGCGCAACACGTAGAAGTCGATGGTGCCCGGTTCGGGATGGCCGGCGTCGCGCAGCGCGCCGCACACCGCCAGCAACTGCTGCCAGCCGTCGCCGGTGACCACCGGCTGTTCGGCGCACACCTGCCAGTCCACCGCATGGCTGTCGCCCCCCTGGGTCCATTGCCCCGGCCAATGCCCGGCGAGCGTCGCGGCGCTACCGTAGCGTTGCTGCAGGAACGTCTGCAGGCGCGCGGTGCGGCTGACGTGCGCGGGCGCGGCGGCGCTGGCGGGCGCGGCCGCAGGTGCGGCGCTGGGGGCGGGGGGCGCGGCCGGCGTGCAACCGCCCAGCACGAGGGCACCGGCCACGGCCAGCACGGCGAGCGGACGGGGCACGACAGCGGACAGGCGCATCGCTGCAGACCTCAGTGGCGGAAGTGGCGCACGCCGGTGAACACCATGGCGATGCCGTGCTCGTCGGCCGCGGCGATCACTTCGGCGTCGCGCATCGAACCGCCCGGCTGGATCACCGCCTTGATGCCGGCCGCGGCGGCGGCGTCGATGCCGTCGCGGAACGGGAAGAACGCATCGGAGGCCATCACCGAGCCCTCCACGGCCAGGCCGGCGTCGGTGGCCTTGATCCCGGCGATACGCGCCGAGTACACCCGGCTCATCTGCCCGGCACCGACGCCGATGGTGCGGTGGTCCTTGGCGTAGACGATGGCGTTGGACTTGACGTACTTGGCCACCTTCCACGCGAACAGCAGGTCATCGAACTGCGCCTCGGTCGGCGCCAGCCGGGTCACCACCTTCAGCGCATCGCGCGGCACCACGTGCGCGTCGCTGGTCTGCAGCAGGATGCCGGAGCCGACCCGCTTGCTGTCGATGCCGTAGGCGCCGTCGCCGGCGGGGATGCGCAGCACGCGCACGTTGGCCTTCTTCTTGGCGTACTCCAGCGCGGCGTCGTCGTAGTCGGGGGCGATCAGCACTTCGACGAACTGGCGGTCCAGGATCGCCTGCGCGGTGGCCGCATCCAGGCGCCGGTTGAAGGCGATGATGCCGCCGAAGGCGCTGGTCGGGTCGGTGGCGTAGGCCAGTTCGTAGGCATCGCCGCAGCCGGCGCCGACCGCCACGCCGCACGGGTTGGCGTGCTTGACGATGACGCAGGCCGGCGCATCGAACTGGCGCACGCACTCCCAGGCCGCATCGCTGTCGGCGATGTTGTTGTAGGACAGCTCCTTGCCCTGCAGCTGGGTGAAGGTGGCCAGGGTGCCGGGCGTGGGGGAGAGGTCGCGGTAGAACGCGGCCTGCTGGTGCGGGTTCTCGCCGTAGCGCAGTTCCATCACCTTGACGAAGCTGGAGTTCATCTGCGCCGGGAACGCGCTGCGCGTGGGCACGGCGGCGTCGCTGGCGGTGACCGCGGACAGGTAGTTGCTGATCGCCGCGTCGTACTGGGCGACGCGGTTGAACGCGGCCACGGCCAGGGCGAAGCGTTTGGCCGCCGACAGCCGGCCGTCGTTGGCCTCCAGCTCGGCCAGCAGTTCGGCGTACTGCGCCGGGTCGGTGGCCACCGCCACGCGGGCGAAGTTCTTGGCCGCCGAGCGCAGCATCGCCGGGCCGCCGATGTCGATGTTCTCCACCGCGTCGGCGAGCGTGCAGTCGGCCTTGGCGGTGACCGCCTCGAACGGATACAGGTTGAGCACCAGCAGGTCGATCGCGGCGATGCCGTGCTCGGCCATCACCGCATCGTCGGTGCCGGCGCGGCCGAGCAGGCCGCCGTGCACCAGCGGGTGCAGGGTCTTGACCCGGCCGTCCATCATTTCCGGGAAGCCGGTCAGTTCGGACACGTCCTTCACCGCCAGCCCGGCCTCGCGCAGCGCCTTGGCGGTGCCGCCGGTGGACAGCAGTTCGACGTTGCGCGCGGCCAGCGCGCGGGCCAAGTCGATCAGGCCGGTCTTGTCGGAAACGGACAGCAGCGCCCGGCGCACGGGCAGGAAATCGGAGGACATGGGGCAGGGCGGGGGCAGCGGAACGGGCCGCCATTGTAGGCGCTGAGGCCCGCCGACGCCCGGCCGGGCGGGCCTACGGGCCTGCGGATCGCGTGGGCGGCGGCGCTGGCACACGGTGTGCGCGCCTCGCCGTGGAGCCGCGCGCGCGGTGCGTGCGGACCGTGCAGAACACCTGCGCCGTGGCTTCGGCCGCGCGCGCAGCCGCTGCGATGCATTAGGCTGTCGCCGCCCCGCCCTCGCCGTCAGGACCACGCGCGTGTCGATCTATGCCCTCAAAGGACGTTTCCAGGACCTGCTGCGGCCCGGCGTGCGCGTGCTGTACCGGCTCGGCGTCACCGCCAACCAGGTGACGGCGGCCGCGGCGCTGCTGTCGCTGCTGGTCGCCGCGGTGGTCTACACGCAAGGCGCGGCGCAACCGCTGTGGTACGCGCTGCTGCCGCTGTGGATGCTGCTGCGGATGGCCTTGAACGCGGTGGACGGCATGCTGGCGCGCGAGTTCGGCCAGCAGTCGCGGCTGGGCGCCTACCTCAACGAACTATGCGACGTGGTCGCCGATGCGGCGCTGTACCTGAGCCTGCTCGGCGTGCCCGGCGTCGGTGCCGGCTGGCTGTGGCTGATGGCGCTGACCGCGGCCTTGACCGAATATGCCGGCGTGCTCGGGCTGATGGTCGGCGCCAGCCGCCGCTACGATGGGCCGATGGGCAAGAGCGACCGTGCCTTCGTCATCGGCGTGCTGGGGCTGCTGCTGGCCGGCGCCTGGATCGGCGCGGCGACGGTCACGGCCGTCGCCATGGCGGTGGCGCTGTTGTGCGCGGCGACCGTGCTGCGCCGGGTCGCGGCGGGATTGCGCGAGGCGGCGGCACGCGCGTGAGCGGGGCGGCCGGCGTGGCCGCGGCGAACAGGGATTCAAGACAGACAAGGAATCGGCAACGGATGCGGCAGGTCAACGAAAGCGAATTCGCCAGTTTCGACGGCACACGATTGTTCTACCGGCACTGGCCGGCCACGACGCCGGCGGCGCCGCCGCGGGCGGTGGTGCTGCTGCACCGTGGCCACGAGCATTCCGGGCGGGTCATGCACCTGGCCGAGGAACTGGGCCTGGACGAGTGCGCGCTGTTCGCCTGGGATGCGCGCGGCAACGGCCGCTCGCCCGGCGCGCGCGGCGACGCGCCCGGCTTCTCGGCGCTGGTGCGCGACCTGGACCGCTTCGTCGCGCACATCGGCGAGGTCCACGGCATCGCCGTGCAGGACATCGTGGTGGTGGCGCAGAGCGTGGGCGCGGTGGTCGCCAGCACCTGGGTGCACGACTACGCGCCGCCGCTGCGCGCGCTGGTGCTGGCCTCGCCGGCGTTCAAGGTCAAGCTGTACGTGCCGTTCGCGCGGCCCGGGCTGGCCCTGATGCAGACGCTGCGCGGCAACTTCTTCGTCAACAGCTACGTCAAGCCGCAGTGGCTGACCCACGACCCGGCGCGGGTCGAGAGCTACCGCAACGATCCGCTGATCACCCGGCCGATCTCGGTGCGCGTGCTGCTGGGCCTGTACGCGGCGGCGGATCGCGTGGTCGGCGATGCGCAGGCGATCACCGTGCCGGTGCAATTGCTGGTGTCCGGCAGCGACTTCGTGGTGCACCGCGGCCCGCAGGACCGCTTTTACGAGCGCCTGTCCTCGCCGGTGAAGGAGCGCCACCTGCTGCCCGGTTTCTTCCACGACACGCTGGGCGAGCGCGATCGCGCGCCGGCGCTGGCGCAGATCCGTCGCTTCGTGCGCGAGCGCTTCGCCGAGGAACCGGCATTGCCCAGTCTGCGCCACGCGCACCGCCGCGGGCCGACCTTCGAGGAAGCCGAGCGTCTGGCCTGGCCACCGGAACGGTACAGCCTGCAGGATCTGCGCTGGCGCGGCGTGCGCGCCGGCCTGCGCCTGGGCGGGCAGCTCTCCGAAGGCATCGCCCTCGGCCTGCAGACCGGTTTCGATTCCGGCAGCACGCTGGACTACATCTACCGCGACCAGGCGGCCGGGCGCGGCCCGCTGGGGCGGATGATCGACCGCAACTACCTGGATGCGATCGGCTGGCGCGGCATCCGCGTGCGTCGCCAGCATCTGCATGAGCTGCTGGGCCTGGCGATGCAGCGGCTGCGTGCCGCCGGCCTGCCGGTGCGCGCGCTGGACATCGCCGCCGGCCACGGCCGCTACGTGCTCGAAGCGCTGGCCGGCGGCAGCCAGCGCGCCGACGCGATCCTGTTGCGCGATTTCAGCCCCTTGAACGTGGCGCAGGGTCGCGCGCTGATCGCCACGCTCGGCGCCACCGACATCGCCCGCTTCGAACAGGGCGACGCCTTCGACCGCGACGCGCTGGCCGCGCTGCAGCCGCGGCCGACGCTGGCGGTGGTGTCGGGCCTGTACGAGCTGTTCCCGGACAACGACCAGGTGCTGCGCTCGCTGCAGGGCGTGGCCGCGGCGGTGGAGCCGGGCGGCTACCTGGCCTACACCGGCCAGCCCTGGCATCCGCAGCTGGAGTTCATCGCCCGCGCGCTGACCAGCCACCGCGGCGGCGCGGCCTGGGTGATGCGCCGGCGTACCCAGCAGGAGATGGACGAACTGGTGCGCACGGCCGGCTTCCGCAAGCTGGAGCAGCGCATCGACGAATGGGGCATCTTCACCGTGTCGCTGGCGCAGCGGATCGCGCCATGAGCGCCGCGGCCGCGCGGCCGTGGCGGCGGGCGCTGGCCTGGCTGGCGCTGCTGGGGCCGTTCTTCTTCCTCAGCTACGGCCTGGCCAACACGCTGGCCGCGCGTCGCGCCGCCGTGCCGTCGCTGCCGTTCGCCTGGGAAACCCAGATCCCGTTCTGGCCGTGGACCATCGTGCCGTACTGGTCGATCGACCTGTTCTACGTGATCTCGTTCTTCGTCTGCCGCACGCGTGTCGAACTGGACACGCATGCGCGGCGTCTGCTCACCGCGCAACTGCTGGCGGTGGGCTGCTTCCTGCTGTGGCCGTTGCGCTTCAGTTTCGAGCGGCCGCCGACCGAGGGCGTGTTCGGCTGGCTGTTCGCGGTGCTGCTCGGCTTCGACAAGCCGTTCAACCAGGCGCCGTCGCTGCACATCGTGCTGCTGGTGGTGCTGTGGGTGCGCTATGCGCAGCACCTGCACGGGCTGGCGCGGCTGGCCCTGCACGGTTGGTTCGCGCTGATCGGCCTGTCGGTGCTGACCACCTACCAGCATCATTTCCTCGACGTGCCCACCGGCCTGGCCGCCGGCTGGCTGTGCGTGTGGCTGTGGCCGGAGCGCATCGCCGCGCCGTGGCGCGCCGCGGCACCCGCGCGCGATCCGCGGCGCTGGCGTCTGGCCGCGCTGTACCTGCTCGGCAGCGCGGTCTGCGTGGCCGCCGCACGCGCGCTCGGCGGCGCCGGCTGGTGGCTGCTGTGGCCGGCGCTGTCGCTGCTGCTGGTGGCGCTCAGTTACGCGCTGCTCGGCCCGCCGGGCATGCAGAAACGTGACGACGGCCGCCTGAGCCTGGCCGCGCGCTGGCTGTACGCGCCGTACCTGGCCGCCGCCTGGCTCAACTCGCGTGCCTGGACCTGGCGCGATCCTGCGCCGCGCGAGATCGCCGACGGCGTCTGGCTCGGGCGCCTGCCCGGCCGCGGCGAGCGCACGCGCTTCGCCGCGGTGGTCGATGTCAGTGCCGAACTGTCGTTGCGCGAGGCGCAGGCGCACGACCGTGTGGTGCCGATGCTGGACCTGGTGGCGCCGCCGGCCGCGGCCTTGCGCGCGGCCGCCGACGCGATCGCGGCGGCGCGCACGCACGGCGCGGTGCTGGCCTGCTGCGCGCTGGGCTATTCGCGCAGTGCGGCCGCGGTGGCCACCTGGCTGCTGCGCAGCGGCCGTGCCGCCACGCTGGACGACGCGCTGGCCCTGTTGCGGGCGCGCGCGCCACGCATCGTGCTGGGACCGGCGCAGCGTGCCGCCATCGCCGCCGCCTGCACCGCGCCGCCGGCGCCGCTGCAGGCGCAGGAGGTGCCGGCATGAGCACGCCGCTGGAACTGCGCACGATGGCGGCGGTGTTGCGCCAGGGTGCGCCGCTGGATCGGCTGTCGCTGCTGTTGCTCGCGCTGACGGTGGCGCTGGCGGCGTGGTACGCCGGCGGCGGCGCGCTGCTTGCGGTGGTCTGGTGCGGCGTCGCCGCGTTGGCGGGCCTGTTGCAGCGCTACTGGGCGGCGCGGGTCGGCCTGGACGTGGCGCTGCTTGAAGCGGTGCTGGCCGAACCGGACCTGCCGCGCGCCGGTGCCGATCTGGACGCGGCCCTGCAGCGATTGGGCCTGCTGCGCATGCTGCCGCCGCCACGCGACTGGCTGGCGCGCTGGCAGGGCATGCGCCGCCTGCTGCGGCGGCAGCTGCTGTGTTTCGCCCTGCAGGTTCTGTCACTGCTGCTGGCACTGTGCTCGGCGCCCGCTGGCTGGGGAGCGCTGCGATGACGCGAACGCCGACGCCACTGCTGCCGGCCAGCGTCGATCCCGATCACGCGGCGTTGTGGCAGCGTCTGCAGGCCGACGACTTCGGCGAGGGCGAGACGGCGTTGGCGGCGTTCGAGCGTCGCGTCGCCGAGGAGGCCGGCGTGTCGCCGGCGCTGGCCACGCAACTGGTCGAGGAATACCGGCGTTTCTGCTTCCTGGCCTGCGTCGCCGGCGAAGAGATCACGCCGAGTCCGCTGGTCGACCAGGCCTGGCATGCACACCTCACCGACACCCGCGAATACTGGCAGCGGTTCTGTCCACAGGTGCTGCGCCGCACCCTGCACCACCACCCCGGGCGCGGCGACCCGGCCGACGCCGCGCGCTTCCAGGCCCAGTACGCGGCCACCCTGGCGCATTACCGGCACTACTTCGGCGAACCGCCAACGGCGTGCTGGCCGGCCCCGGCCGGCACGCGGCCGCCCGCGCCGGCACCGCGCCAGGCACGCACGCGCCGCAGCGCGCCCACGCGCCGCGGCGTCGCCCTGTGGGGCTGGATGCTGGGCGTTGCCCTGCTGTTCGCAGTGCTCTGGCAACGCCACGGTCCGCTGTCGCCGCTGCACTGGCCGGGACCGCCGTTCCTGCTGCTGTTCCTGGCCGGCATCGGCCTGGCCTGGAGCCTGGGCGCGCGCCTGCGCCTGGCCGTGCGCGGACTGCGCCGCGCCGCGCTCGACACGTCGCTCGATGCCACCGAACTGGCCTATCTGGCCGGCGGCAGCGAACGCGTCGCCGACCAGCAGTTGGCTCTGCTGCTGGCGGCCGGCGCGGTGCGCCTGCAGGCGGAGCCGCACGTGCGCCGCCAGGCGCGGCTGCAGTCCACCACGGTCGCGGTACCGCCGGCGCTGCAACGCGCGCTGGCGATCGTGCGCGCGCAGCCGCACCTGCGCCCGGCGCTGGCCGCGTTGCAGCGTGATGCCGCGCCGCTGCGTCGGGCGCTGGTCGCCAAGGGGCTGTGGCTGGGCCACGGGCAGGCGCTGTGCGCCCGCCTGTTCGGCGCCGCGCCGTTGCTGGCGCTGTGGACCCTGGGCGTGATGAAGGTGCGGATCGGCCTGCAGTTGCAGCGCCCGATCGGCTTTCTGGTGGCGGCGATGGTGGTGGTCAGCGTCGTTGCGCTCGGCTTCCTGCTCACGCCGCCGCGGCGCAGCGTCGCCGGCGATGCCTTGCTGGCCGACCGCGAGGCGGCCTGGCGCGATGGCGTCGCCGCGCCCTCGCTGGCGCCCGGTTCGCACCTGGCGCTGCCGCTGGCCCTGGCCGGTACCAGCGTGCTGATGACCACGCCCTGGGCCGACTATCACGCCTTGCGTGCGCCCGCAGCCAACGGCCGCGGCGGCAGCTGTTCGACCAGCAACTGCGGTGGGGGAGGTGGCAGCAGCGACGGCGGCAGCAGTTGCGGCGGGGGTGGCTGCGGCGGCTGTGGAGGCGGCGACTGATGGCCGCTTCGACCTGGCAGGCGCGGCGGGCGCAGTGGCGCGCGCGGCTGGCGCTGGCGTTGCGCGCGCGTGGGGCCACGCCCAATGGCGTGTCCTGGACCGGACTGGCGTGCGCGGTGCTGGCGGCGCTGATGTTCGCCCTGGCCTGGCGCGAGCCGCCGGCCAATGCCGCCGCGCTGCTGGTGCTGGCGGCGCTGGCGCTGCAGGCGCGGCTGCTGTGCAACCGCCTGGACGGGCTGCTGGCGCAGCAGGCGCAGATGATCGGCCGTGCCGGGGCGGTGTACAACGAAGCGCCGGACCGGTTGTCGGACGTGGCGGTGTGCCTGGGCGTGGGCTATGGCCTGCAGCCGGTGCTGGGCGTCGGTGCGGAGCTGGGCTGGGCCGCTGCGCTGGTGTGCATGGGCACCGCCTACGTGCGCATGCTCGGCCTGGCCTGCGCGGTGCGCGAACCGTTGCAGGGGCCGATGGCGCGCGTGCAGCGCATGCATTGGCTGTCGCTGGCCGCGTTGGCGGCGGCCGCTGCATTGCTGCTGCAGCACGCCACACTGGCCTACATGCTGCTTGCCGTGGCGCTGGCGCTGTTGATCGCCGCCGCCGCCCTGACCATCGTGATTCGCGTGCGCGCCATCGTGCGCGAACTGGAGTGGAAATGATCGCCCGTCTGATCGCCCGCGGCTGCAGTGCCGCGATCCGTCTGCTCACCGGCGCACGTGCGCTGTGGCGCGGCTGCATGCCGTCCAGCGAGCGCCGCGTGTACTACGGCAACCACGCCAGCCACGGCGATTTCGTGCTGATCTGGTCGTCGTTGCCGGCAGCGCTGCGACGCGAGGTGCGGCCGGTGGCGGCGGCCGACTATTGGCAGCGCGACGCGTTGCGCCGCTACCTGATCCACGCGGTGTTCAACGGCGTGCTGATCGAGCGCGATCCGCAGCAGCGCCAGCGCGATCCGATCGCCTGCCTGTGCGAGGCGGTCGACAGCGGCGGCTCGCTGATCCTGTTCCCGGAAGGCACGCGCAATACCGAGGAGGGGCTGCTGCCGTTCAAGAGCGGTCTCTATCACCTGGCACGGCAGCGCCCGGAACTGGAGTTCGTGCCGGTGTGGATCGACAACCTCAAGCGGGTGATGCCCAAGGGCAAGTGGCTGCCGTTGCCGTTGCTGTGCACCACCACCTTCGGCGAACCGCTGCGGCTGGGCGCCGGCGAGGACAAGCAGGCCTTCCTCGATCGCGCGCGCGCGGCCTTGTTGGCGTTGGCGCCGGAGCAGGCGGAGGCCGCCCGATGAATCCGATCGCGCTGAGCGAACACCTGCAGCAATCCTCGCTGCGGCAACAGACGGTATGGCTGTTCCTGGGCATCGCCACGGTGCTGGTGGTGGCCACGCTGATCGCCGAGACCCTGCGCTGGCGCGCGCGCGAACGGCCCAGCGCGGTGCTGGACAACCTGGTGGCGCGGATCCGCGCCTGGTGGGTGATGGCGACGGTGGTGGCGTTGGCGTTCGCCTTCGGACGGCTCGGCGTGATCGTGCTGTTCGCGCTGGTGTCGCTGTTTGCGCTGCGCGAGTTCATCACCCTCACTCCCACCCGGCGCGGTGACTACTACGCGCTGCTGGCCGCGTTCTACGTGGTGCTGCCGTGGCAGTACTGGCTGGTGTGGAGCGACTGGTACGGCCTGTACACGCTGCTGATCCCGGTCTACGCGTTCCTGGTGCTGCCGATCCTGTCCACCATCGGCGGCGACACCACGCGCTACCTGGAGCGCACCGCCAAGGTGCAGTGGGGGCTGATGATCAGCGTGTTCTGCATCTCGCACGTGCCGGCGCTGCTGAACCTGCGCATTCCCGGCTACGAGGACCGCAACCTGCTGCTGTTCGCGTTCCTGGTGATCGTGGTGCAGTCCTCCGACGTGCTGCAGTACGTGTGGGGCAAGCTGCTGGGCCGGCACCTGATCGCGCCCAAGCTGTCGCCGTCCAAGACCGTGGAAGGTTTCGTCGGCGGCATCCTCTCGGCCAGCCTGCTCGGCGCGGCGCTGTGGTGGATCACCCCGTTCTCGCCGCTGCAGGCGTTCGCGCTGGCGCTGGTCGCCAACCTGATGGGCTTCTTCGGCGGCCTGGTGATGTCGGCGATCAAGCGCGACCGCGGCATCAAGGACTGGGGCCACATGATCGAAGGCCACGGCGGCGTGCTCGATCGATTGGACTCGGTGTGCTTCGCGGCGCCGGTGTTCTTCCACCTGATCCGCTATGGGTGGGTGTGAGGGCGGGGAGTGGGGATGGTGGGATTGGGGATTCGTTGGAGTGGCGCGCGCTGCGAGTGTTGCGCCTGCGTAGGAGCGGCGTCAGCCGCGATGCTTTACCGAGAGCGCGTAACGGCTGATCGCGCAGGAGCACAGCATGGCTTCTGCACCCGCATCTTCAGACGATGTCGCGTCGGGGCTGAAGCCCCTCCCACAATGGCGAGGCGCCGCGTTCGGCGTTCTGTGGTTTCTTCGCTGCGGTAGCGCGTTTGCTATCGCCAGGGTGGGTTTCAGGCGTCGCGGCTGAAGCCGCACCTATGAGGGCGATGTGCAGGCGCTACACGCTGGGTCGCGATGTGTGTCGGATCGCTTGACACTCAAGTCATGCAGGACAGTACGCTGGATTCCCGATTCCCGATTCC
>NZ_NKUH01000104.1:0-1432 GCF_009192895.1 Xanthomonas sp. LMG 12460
ACACCACCCCACGCCCCCGCCATGTCCGATTCCGCCCTGCTCGCCCTGTCCCCGCTCGATGGCCGCTATGCCGGCAAGGTCGACGCCCTGCGGCCGATCTTCTCCGAATACGGCCTGATCAAGGCGCGGGTGAAGGTGGAGATCGAATGGCTGCTGGCGCTGGGCGCCGAGCCGGGCATCGGCGAGCTGGCCGCGTTCTCGCCGGCGGCGGCGCAACGCCTGCGCGCGCTGGCCGAGGGCTTCGGCGTGGAGCACGCGGCGCGGGTCAAGCAGATCGAGCGCACCACCAACCACGACGTCAAGGCGGTGGAGTACTTCATCAAGGAGCAGCTCAAGGACGACGCCGAACTCGGCCCGGCCCTGGAGTTCGTGCATTTCGCCTGCACCAGCGAGGACATCAACAACCTCAGCTACGGGCTGATGCTGGAGCAGGCCCGGCGCGAGGTGCTGCTGCCGACCCTGGACGCGGTGATCGCGACGCTGCGCGCCCTGGCCCATGCGCAGGCCGCACAGCCGATGCTCTCGCGCACCCACGGCCAGACCGCCTCGCCGACCACCCTGGGCAAGGAGATCGCCAACGTGGTCGCCCGCCTCGAGCGCCAGCGCCGGCAGATCGCCGCGGTCGAGCTGACCGGCAAGATCAACGGCGCGGTCGGCAACTACAACGCCCACGTCGCCAGCTACCCCGACGTCGACTGGCCGGGCTTCGCGCAGCGTTTCGTGGAAAGCCTGGGCCTGGTGTTCAACCCCTACACCACCCAGATCGAGCCGCACGACAACGTCGCCGAACTGGGCGACGCCACCCGCCGCGCCAACACCGTGCTGATCGACCTGGCGCGCGACATCTGGGGCTACATCTCGCTGGGCTACTTCAAGCAGAAGCTCAAGGAAGGCGAAGTCGGCTCCTCGACCATGCCGCACAAGGTCAACCCGATCGACTTCGAGAACGCCGAAGGCAACTTCGGCATCGCCAACGCCCTGTTCGAGCACTTCTCGGCCAAGCTGCCGATCAGCCGCTGGCAGCGCGACCTCACCGACTCCACCGTGCTGCGCGCGCTCGGCACCGCCTTCGGCCACACCCAGGTGGCGCTGGACTCGCTGGCCAAGGGCCTGGGCAAGCTGACCGTGAACCCCGAGCGCCTGGACGCCGACCTGGACGCGGCCTGGGAAGTGCTGGCCGAAGCCGTGCAGACGGTGATGCGCCGCCACGGCCTGCCCAACCCCTACGAGCAGCTCAAGGCGCTGACCCGCGGCCAGGGCATCACCGCCGACTCGATGCGCGCCTTCGTCGAGACCCTGGACCTGCCCGAGGACGCCAAGCAGCGCCTGCGCGACCTGACCCCGGGCGGCTACGTCGGCCTGGCCGAGCGGCTGGCGCGCGGCGTCTAGGGCGCGTCACCCATTCCCGAGGATGCCGCGTTGGGTCTGGCAG
>NZ_NKUH01000105.1:0-4536 GCF_009192895.1 Xanthomonas sp. LMG 12460
GCTCCCAGATCGCCGGCATGTTGGCCGGGAAGCTGCTGTCGCCGAAGTAGGGCTGCCAGTTCACGTCCGGGCCATACACGTGCGGCGACAGCAGCAGGCGGTTGGCCGGCACGTTGAGCTTGGTGCAGGTCAGCGGTTCCAGGTTGCCGCCCCACCAGTAGCCGTAGCTGCTGGAGCAGGTCGGGTTGTCGGTGATGCCCTCGACCACGATCAGCCACTTCGGCGCCACCTTCAGCACCGCCGCCGAGGCGCGCTCGACCGCCTTGTTCCAGTCGGTCTTGAGGTTGCCGGTGCCCCAGGTGTTGCGGCCGTTCGGCTCGTTCTTCAGGTCGATGCCGATCACGCCCGGCACCGACGCGTAGCGCTTGGCCACGAACGTCAGATCGCTGAGCCACTGCTGCTCGCTGTAGGAGTCGGTGTACCAGAGCTCGGAGATGCCCTGGCAATCGGGCGAGTGGTGGTCCAGCAGCACGTACATGCCACGGCTGCTCAACTCGTTGACCACCTTGTCCAGCACCTGCAGCGAATTCAGGCCCTGCAGGTCCGGGTTGCGGCCGTAGTCGATGCTGGTCGGCGCGACGCCGCGCAGGGTCTGCGGGCAGAACGGCAGGCGCACGGCGTTGAAGCCCAGGCCCTGCATCTGCGTGATCATGTCCTTCCAGTTGCGCGCCCACAGGCCATGCACGGTGTGCGCGCTGCCTTCGAAGCCGAACCAGTTGACGCCACGCAGCTGCACCGCGTTGCCGCGGTCGTCCACCACCGTGCCTTTGCTGACGGCGTAACTCCAGGCCGAACCGCTGGCGGCCAGCAGCGCGGCGGCCAGCACGCAACGGGTGATGCGGGTGAGAGGGGACATCGACATCTCTGCAGGTCTCCGGAAGCGGGCCGGCCCCGCAGTCGGAGCGGCCCAGATGAGGGTAGGGGCAACGGGCACCGCGCCCGGCTCGGGTGGAAGCCGGGAGGGGCTCGCGGATCGGCGTGGCCACCGGATCGGCGCGGCCCCGTGATGCGCGAGCGCGGCATTAGAGCATGTTCAGGTTCGTATTTGAGCGGTTTATCACAATAAATTTTTGCGACAGCGCACGTCTGGCGGGTGCCCGGCCCTCGCCGGTCCCGCGGCCGCCTCGCTACACTCGGCCGCTCATGCCTGCCGAGAGGGATCTTCGTGCAACGTCCAAACCTGTCCTTCGCGGTGCAGTGGCCCCATTGGCGCCCCGATTCCGCCTTCCGTGCGAGCCGCGGCGCCGACGCAGCGCGGCGCGCGTGAGTCGGGAACCGCTACCGCCGTCCGCAGCGCCGGCGCCTGCCCCGGCGGTTGCCGCCGGGGCCGCGGCGGCACGGATGGACGAAGCTGCGGCTGTCGCCCCGGCGGACACCGCGGCGGCGCCAGGCTGGCTGGTCCGCAGCGGCGTGGTGCTGGCGTTCGCGATCGTCGCGCCGCTCCTGGGCACGCTGGTCGTCGGTCTGCCGTTGGCGTTTTCCTGGACGTGGGGGCAGCCCGGCGGCTTCGGCGATGCGCTGCCGCTTCTCCTGCTCATGGCGTTGATGTCCTGCATCTTCGGCGCGTTGCCGGGGCTGTTGACCGGCCTGTTCGCCGCCTATGCCTGGCCCCGCCTGCGTGGCTGGCGCGCGCATCTGCTGGTGGGGGTGATCGGTGCCGCCATGTCGGCCGTCTGCGTCGGTGCGCTCATCGCCTGGATCAACAGCCACCGCGACGCGTTCCGCGAGCCCGGCAGCTGGCTGGGATCTTGCGTGCTTGCCGGGGGCGTCGGCGCCATGCTGCTCTCGCTGGCGCTGGATCGGCTGCGCGGACGCTGAGCGCTGCCGCGGCCCGGCCGGTGCTGGCCTGGGGCCGCGATGGGGCGCCAGCCGGCCCGCGGGCTCCAGCCACGGAAGTCCCGGGCGAGCGTCCATTTCCTCGCGCGTGCCTGCCGCACGCGCAGCCGCACGCGGCGTGCGCGTGGATGATGGTGCGTCCCAGGACATCAGCGTTCGAAGGACCGCGCGCCCGAAGGGCCCCCGGCCCCTGCCGATCGCCTGGCCGCGCCGCTACACTCGAGGTTCTTTGTGTCTGCCGAGGGAACTCCGTGAAACGACCGATCGTGAGCCTGCTGGCGCTTGCGCTGTCCGGCGCCAGCCTGGCGGCACCGCCGCCCGCACCGACCTTCGACACCAAGCGCTTGTCCGCCGACGTCAAGACACTGGCCTCCGACGCCTACGAGGGCCGCGCCCCGGGCTCGGCGGGCGAGGAGAAGACCGTGGCCTACCTCAGCGCGCAGTTCCAGGCGGCCGGCCTGCAGCCCGGCGGCGACCTGCGCGACGGCAAGCGCCTGTGGACCCAGGCGGTGCCGCTGCGCCGCGCCGACATCGTCGGTACCCCGCAGCTGGCCATCGCCAGCGGCGACCAGCGCCAGGCCCTGACCCAGGGCCAGCAGATCGCCGTGCGCGCCGCGCTCGACGGCAGCAGCCAGGTGACCCTGGACGGCGCGCCGCTGGTGTTCGTCGGCTACGGCGTCAAGGCGCCCGAGCGCGGCTGGGACGACTTCAAGGGCGTGGACCTGAAGGGCAAGATCGCGGTGGTGCTGATCAACGACCCCGATTTCGAGACCGGCAAGGGCGCGTTCGACGGCAAGGGCATGACCTACTACGGCCGCTGGACCTACAAGTTCGAGGAAGGCGCGCGGCAGGGCGCGGCCGGCGTGCTGATCGTGCACGAGACCGCACCGGCGTCCTACGGCTGGGCCACCGTCGCCAACTCCAACACCAACAGCATGTTCGACGTGGTCCGCGACGATCCCAAGTCGGTGCACCCGGAGCTGGAGGGCTGGATCCAGCGCGACCTGGCGGTGGACCTGTTCAAGCGCGCCGGGCTGGATTTCGATGCGCTGAAGAAGCAGGCGCAATCGCGCGACTTCAAGCCGGTGGAGCTGAAGGGCGAGCGCCTGTACGCCGACTACGCGGTGAAGTCGGAGGTGATCACCTCGCGCAACGTGGTCGCGCGCCTGCCCGGCAAGACCCGGCCGGACGACACCCTCATCTACACCGCGCACTGGGATCACCTGGGCGTGGGCGCGCCCGACGCCAAGGGCGACCGCATCTTCAACGGCGCGCTGGACAACGCCAGCGGCGTCGCCGCGCTGCTGGAACTGGCCCGCGCCTTCGCCAAGGGCCCGGCGCCGCAGCGCTCGGTGGTGTTCATGGCGGTCACTGCCGAGGAAAAGGGCCTGCTCGGCTCGGAGTACTACGCCTCCAAGCCGCTGTATCCGCTGGCGCGCACGGTGGCGGTGATCAACATGGACGGCATGAGCCCGTTCGGGCCCTCGCGCGATTTCGGCATCTACGGCACCGCCAAGCTGGAACTGCTCGACGACCTCAAGCGCGTGGCCAAGGGCTGGGACCTGCGCTACACGCCCGATCCCAAGCCGGAAGCCGGCTATTTCTTCCGCTCCGACCACTTCTCCTTCGCCAAGCGCGGCGTGCCGGCGCTGTCCTTCGCCGCCGGCCAGGACTGGGTGGACGGCGGCGTGGCGGCCGGCAAGGCCGCCTCGGACGACTACACCGCCAAGCGCTACCACCAGCCCGGCGACGAATGGCAGCCGAACTGGACCTTCGCCGGCGCCGCGCGCGACATGCAGGTGCTGTACACGCTGGGCGAGGAACTGGCCAATTCGACGCAGTGGCCGAACTGGAGCCGCGACTCCGAGTTCCGCGCCACCCGCGACGCCAGCGCCGCACAGCGCCAAGCCGCGCCCGCCAAGTGAGTCACGCTCCAGTGCCGCCTGCGCCGCAGGCGGCTGCGGATCCGCCGCCGGGCGCGGGCGCGGAAGGCGCCGATCCGATGGGCGCCGACGCGGGGAGCGATCCGCTGCCGCGCTGGCTGGTCTACCTCGGCGTGGCCATGGCGTTCCCATTGGTAGGGCCGCCGCTGGGGACTGCGGCGGTCTTGCTGCCGATGATGGCGGTCGCGTGGCTCTGGGGCGGCGCTCACCTCGGTGACATCGGCGGCGGGCTGCTGATGCTGCTGGGGATCGCGCTGTATTCCTACCTGTTCGGCGTCTTGCCGGCCTTGCTGACCGGCCTGGTCGCAGTACGCGCCTGGCCGCATCTGCGCGGCTGGCGCGCGCATCTGCGCATCGGCCTGGTCGGCGCCGGGTTCTCGGCAGCGTGCATCGGCTCGGCGATCGCGCTGTTCGGCGATCACGCCGAGATCGGTGCGCTGGCCGCCGCGGCAGGGCTGTGCGCGCTGGCCGGCTTCAGCGGCGCCACGTTGCTGTCGCGCGCGCTGCAAACTTTGCGCGGCGGCTGAGCGCCGCCGCGGCTCAGCCGCCGCTGGCCTGCTGCAGCGACGGGGTGCGCCAGCCGGCACGCACGCCCCAGAAGTAGAAGCCCAGCGCGACCACGCCGACCACCACCAGGTCCGGCCCGTAGGACAGGTAGCCGTGGCCGCCGAAGGTGGTGCTGCCGGCCCACGACAGCAGGGCGATGGTCGGCAGATAGGCGATCAGCCAGCTGGCGCCGCGCAGGTGCCGACGGAAA